>CANQTJ010000124.1 GCA_947626705.1 uncultured Clostridia bacterium
TAGGATTAGAATTAAGCAAAATGTTAGATATAATGGCTTCATTTGGAGATTTTTATAAATCACAAATAAGTTAATTATTATGATTAGAGAGAAAAAAATGCAATGTATTAAAATAAATGATTTTCAGAGGAGAGCTAAAATGGACATTGAAGAGGAGTTATTTAGAAAAACAAAGGTCAATTTTAATAAAATAATTGAATATGGTTTTGAAAAAGATAAGTCTTTGTACAAATATTCCAAAAATATTATGAATAATACTTTTAGAGTTGATATTGAAATAAATACTGATGGAATAATTAAAGGTAAAGTTTATGATTTATCTTTTGGTGACGAATATACGAATTTTCGTATAGAAGATAATATAGGCTCATTTGTAGGACAAGTTAGAGAAGAATTTAAAAATATATTAAAAGATATTAAAAATAATTGTTTTACTAAAGAGAATTTTTTGTATAATCAATCAAACAGAATAGCAGAAGCTATAAAACAAAAGTATGGAGATAATCCAGAATTTAAATGGGACAAATCTCCTACAGATGCTGTTTTTATAAATAAAGATAGTAAAAAATGGTATGGACTAATTATGAAAATTGACAAAAGTAAATTAGATAAAAATGATACTGGTGAGATTGAAGTAATTAATATGAAATTAGAATATAATGAAATAGAAAATTTACTAAAGCAAGATGGTTTTTATCCTGCATATCACATGAATAAAAAAAGTTGGATTACAATTATATTAAATGATACTGTATCAGATGAAAAAATAATGAGTTTGATTGAGAAAAGTTATTTATATACAGTTATAAATAAAAATTGTGCTAAAAATGAGTGGATAGTTCCAGCAAATCCATATTATTTTGATATAGATAAAGCATTAAAAGAAAATAATACAATAATATGGAAGCAAAGTGCAGATATAAAAATAAATGACATTGTTTATATATATGTTGGCAAACCTTATTTGTCAATTATGTATAAATTTAAAGTAGTAGAGGTAAATATTCCTTATGAATATAAAGATAAAAATTTAAAAATGCAAAGAGCTATGAAAATAGAATTAATAACAAGATATAAAAAAGAAAAATTATCACTTGATAAATTAAAAGAGTTTGGAGTAAATTCAATTAGAAGTCAAAGATATATGCCATTAGAATTAAGTGAATATATAAATAAAAGTAAAAGATAACTTACAATTGATAAAAATATTATTGAAAAATTAATGATTCGATTTAAAATAAATTATGAATTTAGAAAGGAAAATAGTATTATGGATTTAAAAATTAAAACAGAAAAAGAAGAATTCCATGGAAGGACTTGTGGAATAATTAAGCAAGAAAATAAATTTTTAATTATGAGAGTAAATAAAACTTCTTATTATCATATACCTGGGGGTCATATTGAAATTGGAGAGGATTCAGAACAAGCTGTTATTCGTGAAATAAAAGAAGAAATTGGCTGTGATGTTCAAGAAACAAGTTTATTTTTAATACAAGAGAATTTTTGGACAAGAAATGCTAAAAAATGTCATGGAATAGAGTTTTATTATATAATAAAACTTAAACAACAATTACAAATGCAAAACTATGAAAAAATTGAAAATGATAAAGGGGAGGAAAAATTATTAGAATTTAAGTGGGTTACTGCAGAAGAATTAAAAAATATAGATTTAAGACCTATTAATATTAGAGATATGTTAATAAATGAAGAATATCTTAAAGGATTATCACACATTGTAAAAAGAGGGTAAGTAAGTGAAAAAATATGTATTTTGCAATATAGTAAAAACAGAAAATAATAATAATGAAAAAGAAAAAATATTGATATTTTTTCAAATGTATAATACAATTGAAATGTAGAAGAGGTGTAAAATGAAATTTGGATTATCAGAACAAATATATAATAAAATAATAAAGATAGTAAAAAGTAATAATAAATATACATTTAAAATTTTTGGCTCAAGAGCTAAAAATACATTTAAAAATACATCTGATATAGATATTGCTATTTTTGAAAATGTTTCAAAAGAGGATGAGTATAAAATTAGAAATGAATTTGATTTGTTAGATATAGTATATAAAATAGATTTAGTTTTTATTAGTCATAATACGAAAAAACAATTTTTAGAAGAAATAAACAAGGAAGGAATAGAAATACAATGAAGAGATTTGAAGAAAGAAAATTAGATTTTATAAATGCAACAAATAGATTAAAAGAAGCTTTACAAGAGGAAGAAAATGATATAACGATAGATGGAGTTTTACATAGATATGAGTTTACTTTTGAACTTGCATGGAAAACTTTAAAAGATTACTTAGAATATTTAGGAATTTCATCTAATACAGGAAGTCCAAGAGAAGTAATAAAAGAGAGTTTTTCTCATAATTTAATAAAAAATGGTGATATATGGATAAATATGATGTTAGCAAGGAATTATTTATCTCATTTATATGATGAAGAAACTTCAAGAGATATTTATAATGATATTAAAGATAAATATATTAATGAATTAGAAAAATTAGTTAAATATTTTGAAAATAAGTAAAAATTAATTTAGTTTCAACAAAGGAGCATTAATAATGCTCCTTTAAAATATACTAATAAAGAATAATTTTACTAATATTTTAAACTATTTGCGTACGTTTTTTCTAAGAAATCAATTTTTCTAGAATTTGGACAGCATTAGAAGCAGCTCCTTTACGTAAGTTATCACCAACAACCCATAAATTAATACCATAAGGAACACTAAAATCACGCCTAATTCTACCAACAAAAATATCATCACAACCATCAGCTTTAGTAGCAAGAGGATAATAATCTTTTTCAATATCATCAACTAAAACAATACCAGGGGAATTTTGTAACAACATTTTAATATCATAAATATCAAAATTAGTTTTAAATTCAACATTAATACTCTCACTGTGACAATTCTTAACAGGAACTCTTACTGCAGTAGCTGTTATAGGAAGATAAGGTTTATTTAAAATTTTTCTAGTTTCATTTATCATTTTATATTCTTCTTTTGTATAGCCGTCAGCCATAAAAACATCTATATGAGGCAAACAATTATTAAAAATAGGATGTGGAAATTTTTTCGGAGCAATTCCTTTAATACCATTTTCTAAATCCTCAATACCGGATTTACCAGCTCCTGAAACAGCTTGATAAGTTGAATAAACAATTCTTTTTATTTTATATTTGTCATCTAATGGCTTTAATGCAACAACAGCCTGAATTGTAGAGCAATTTGGATTTGCAATAATACCTTTATTTTCAAAAATTTTTTCAGGATTAACCTCTGGCACAACTAAAGGAACATCTATATTCATTCTAAAAACACTACTATTATCTATAACTGTGCAACCTTTTGAAACTGCAATAGGAGCAAATTTTTCAGATACACTTCCTCCAGCACAAAAAATAGCATAATCAAAATTTGAATTAAAAGAGTCTTCTGTAAGTTCTTGAATAATATAAGTTTGACCTAAAAATTGTAATTTAGTTCCAGCAGATTTTTTAGAAGAAAAAAGAGTATATGTACAATTTGAAAAGTTTTTTTCTTCTAGTACTTTTAATACAGTTTTACCAACTACACCTGTACTACCAACAATAGCAACTTTATATCTATTTTGCATAAAACTACCTCCATTTTTTATTTTTTAATTTATAATATTAAAAAAATAAAAAAATGTTAAAAGGAGCATATATAAAATATGCTCCATGAACAATTAACTTAAAAAGGTACGTCAGCCAAACTATCTAAAATCTCAGAATCCTTATCAATTATATCTTTGATATTAAAGACGCAATAAAGTTCTACCCAAAGTTCATCGTGTAACTCAACAGTTACACGCTCAAGAGGAAAACCATTTCCTCTAATAGACAAATAATCATCATGTATATATATAATATAATCTTTATGCTTTAACTTTGGGTTTTTGCTGTCTGCGATGTACTTATGAAAAAAGGATTTTTCATAAGGCACATAAGCGTTTTTTTTGATATAAACAAAAAGCCACTTATGTTTTATAAATTTTTTCCGAGATTTTTCAATAATTTCTTTACTTTCAAGATTGTTCATAAAAACCTCCTTCTTTAGGTGTGAAAAATAAACAGTTTACATATAAATTATAACATATACTTATAAAAATTGCAAAAAAATTTTTAGTTTCAATTTTTCGCGGACGAACAAAGAAGCAGACTTTAAAATGTTCTAAATAGTGAAAATGTTAATAATGTCCGCTTTTGTTCTA
>CANQTJ010000125.1 GCA_947626705.1 uncultured Clostridia bacterium
GCTACTGACATTATTATTATATTTTGCATTTTTTGTTTGTTTTCATCTTGATTTGTTAAATCTGCTTCTTCATTCAATGTTTTATTTACTGTTATTTGATATGCAATATTTTTTTCCCCATCTTCTCCTGATACTAAAATAGTAATTATATTTTCGCCTTCTTGTAAATTTTCATTCCCTGTTATCTCTACTGTTGAATTTATGTCTGTTCCTACTGTTGTTATATTTAAGCTTTGTAAATCTTCTTTTAATTCTATTTCATATTCATATATATCAGTCTTAAATTGAGGATTAAGTTCTTGTCCTTCAATTTCTAATTGAGATAATCCAAATACTCCTTCTGTTGGATCTTGCTCTGGTATTCCTTCTTGTGGTTCTTCTGTTGTTGGTTCTTCAGTTGTATTATTTTCTTCTTGTGATTTCCTTGTTACATTTATTGTATATGTTTTTTTTGTCTTTCCATCTTCTGCTGTTACTGTTACATCAAATTTATTTGCTCCAACATTTAATGTTTTTGTTCCTGTTCCTGTTATTGTTTGTCCACTTTGTCCTTTGTTTGCATATACTTCTATTTTTTCTACGTTATATGGTACTTCTGTGTTATATGTAGTTGTGTTTGCTCTAAATCCTGTAAAGTCATTTGGTCTTATTCCTAAATTTGAAAGTGTTGCAACAGAAGATTTTGTTGGAGTATTGGTTCCTGTATTATTATTGTTATTATTATTTGTTGTTTCTCCTGAATTTGAAGTCGTACCATTCACTTTTATTGTTACAGATTGACTTCCCGTTATAGGATTTTCGTCTATATCTCCTAATCCACTTGACGCTGGAGATGCTGTTACAGTTATGTCTTGCCCTGTTGTTGGAGTTATTGTTACTATTTTAGAATCATTTTGTAAAAAAACTGATGAAGGGCTTACTGTTGCATTTGTTGCAGAAATTACTACTTCGCCATAGGCGTTATTTCCTGTTACATTTATGGTTACACTTTCGCCTTGACCTATTGTTGTTCTTGATGCACTTATACTAAAACTTCCTGCTGCATAAGATTTTGTAGATATAATAATCATAATAAGCATAAAAATCATTATTAATTTTCTTACAACCTTTTTCATTTTAACTTCATTCCTTCCTAAGGTACAAATATGGTTTGAAAAGAATTGTATTATCTTTTAATTCCATTACCTTTTTATATTTCTATCTTTTTACTTCCCATAATATAATTCATAATTCTTATATAATCAAATGAATCTGTTTTTCCATCATTATTTGCATCTGCTGCCTCTTTTTCTGCATTATTTAATGTTTTATTTCCCATAATATAATTCATTATTCTTATATAATCAAAAGAATTTACAATTCCATCAGCATTCGCATCGCCTTTTTTTACTACTACATATTTATCATCTACTATGTAATTAGTAGCCATTGTATCATTTTCACTATTAAGATAACTTCCATCTGCTTTAGTTATTTTTATACTGCCTCCAAAAGCTTCTAATATATCAAAAGCTTTTGCATCTGGAGATACAAATAAAGTGTTTGTATTCGTATCCTTTTTTACTTTTGAACTGTTAGTTGGTTCTCTTGATGCTGAATTATTTGGATTATTTTCATTGCTTGTATTTCCATTATTTGAATTATTTTCTTCATTATCATTTATTGGAACTAAATATAACTTATATTTACCTTCATTTTCATAAGTTTCTCTTGCAGCATATCCTATTATTCCATCAGATTTTTTTACTTTATCCCAATAAGTTCCATTTACTTTTGATGTAGCTTTTTCTAATCTTGTAACTATTTCATCTTTATATAAATATCCAACTGTTTTATCTCCATTTGGACTATTTCTTATTTTTAATGTACTATCAACATTTACTCTAACAACATCAATTTCAATACTACTACTTCCGTTTGTATCAGGTCTAGCAGATATGTCTACTGGCATATTTTCATAAACTGGTATTATAAATGTATGTGAAGATGATATTGTATTCATACTTATATATGTATTTCTTAACGTTGAGCCTTCATTTTGAGCTGCTAAAATATTTTGCATATATTGATTACAATATAGACCATTTGTTGCTTCAACATCAAATTTTTGTAAATATAATGTGTTTTGTCCCTTTTGTATATATTGTTTAGCTAAAAAATTAATTCCTCCTTCTATTGAAGCATCTAAAGTCGTCCAACCCTTTTTTTGTGCATAAGCAAGTGCATTTAATAAAATTTCATCTGTTGTATTCCCTGATGCTGCAATATTAAATGCGTTATAATATCCTGCATATTGTCCACTATATCCTTTTCCTGCTGTTACTGGAGTTCCATTCTTTCCTTGTTCTTGTATTAATCTTGCTACTATATAATAAGCATTTACATTGTTATTTGTAGCAGTATTCATTATTGCTTGTTCATGACCTGAAAGAAATGACCCATTTGTCATTGTTTTTAAAATATTTATATCGCACCCTGAATTCGTTAATTCTTCAAATTGGAAAATATCTGACTCATTCATTGAATTCCTTGGATCCATCATATATTTTATAGCTTTTTCTGATGCACATCTCCAACTACCATTGTCATAAGCTGTATCTCCACACAATGCACAAATCCATTCTCCTTGATAGTTTGTGTTTTTATATACTAAGTTTTTAGGTGAACTTCCGTGTCCCGTATATTCACTTGCTATTACATTATCCCAATCTAATCCTGTATATAATATTTTAAAATTCCAGTTTGGATATTTGCTTTTTAGTTGTTTTATTCTGTCTTTTATTCCTGGATATTTTGTTTCGTTTATTTTTTCTATTTCAGCGTTAATGCTTTGATTTACTGCATAAGTTTCGTTTTTTATTATTGGTGTTATTATGCTGATTATTGTTGTTAGTATTAAGGTTAATGATATTATTTTTGTTTTGGGGCTCATTTCTTTTCCTCCAATTCTTTTGTTTTTCTATTTTTTTCCCTATTTTTCGATATTATTATATCATTGCCTTTTTTTTTAGTCAATCAATTTGATTAAATGTAATATAAATGTAAAATAAGAGAAAATCTTTTTGATTTTCTCTTATCTTATATTTTTGTTTAAATTATTTTTGTAAGTTAGAAACTTGTGCGTTTGTAACTTCTCCTGTGATTTCGATTTCAACATCTGTACTTGCTGTTGAAGCTGATTTAATTGTAGCTTTTCCATTTAGTCCAAAAGAGTTTAAATATTCTCTTACAGCATCCTTATTAGCTTCAGTTACACCGTCGATTTTTAATAACTCTTCATCAGTATATTCTTTTAATTCAACAGCCTTATCACTAGTTATAGAGATTGGTGCTTTTGTTGCAGCTTTTACTTTAAGTGTTGTAGTTGAATTTTTTCCATTTGTAACTTTAACATTTTGAGCACCCTTTAATGTTGGATCTTGTAAATTTACTTCTTCAGCACCAGATACTTCAATATTTAAATCACTTTCAACACTCATTTTATTTCCTTTAATAGAAACTTTTCCACCTGCTATAACTTTAATTGTTCCATTTTGTGTTGAACCATATCCAGCATCATTTTCTTTAAATATTATTGTTGCTCCATCTGCACATTCGAATGTTAAGTTGTTTGATTCGCTATTTGGTATAATCTTTATTACTGGAGCATCTACTACTGTTTTTGCTTTTACTGTTAATTTAGTTTCTTTATCAGTTGTAACTTTAACTCCATTAATAGTTACTGTTGAATTTGCAGCAACTGTAATAGGTTCAGTATCACTTGTTGGTTTAGTTGTTGTTACAGAAACACCATTTTGTAACGTAATATTACTTGTATCAATTCCATTAATGTCATATATAGAATTTCCTTTTAAAATAAGTGCTTTCATTGTTCCATTTATCTTTTTAGAGAAATTATTTCCTGTTAATTCAAGTGTTATATTAGCTAAAGATGTATTACCAAAATCTCTATCAGATGCTTTGCTTGGTAAAGTTAATAATAATTTATCTTTTTCATACGTAATAACATCATCATCTTGTAGTACTCCACTTTCTCCCATAATTGTATAAATTTCTTTTAATCCTGCATTTGGATAATATTTATCAAAATTACTATCAGCTAAATATTCAACACCATTAATATTTAAACCATCATCTGTTTTAAATATTTTACCAGCTCCTACATTTTTAACATCATCAACAACTGTTAAATTTTTAATTTCTGTTCCTGGTAATTTAGTTACTTCAC
>CANQTJ010000126.1 GCA_947626705.1 uncultured Clostridia bacterium
TTCTTGTTCCGTCTATATATTGTCCTATTTTACTTTCATAATCTGATAAAGTTTTATCTTCTTTTTTCTGTTCTTCTTGAGTTTTTTCTTTTGCTATTTTTGCATTTTCGAATAATCCATTTCCTGTTAATTGAGCTATTGATATTCCTGCTAATATTAATAAAACTATTATAGTTAACACTAAAGCAACTAAAGTTATTCCTTTGTTCATTTTTATTTTATTCATTTATTTTATACCTCCAATTTGTTTTTCATTAAGCATTTGATATTTTAGTTATTCTACTTTGGTATATCTAAGTGTTAAATATACATTTGTTACATTTTCACCAAGTGTTACATTAAAAACCCTTATCTTCTTTTCTGTTGTAAATAACCAACGAACTGCTCCAATTCCACAATAACTATGTGATTTATTTACGCCGAAACCTTCCATATCAACCATAGTTTCAATATAAGAAAAGTCATTTGTTAAAGTCGTTTCATTTCCCATAGAAATATTCGTATCAAAGTAGATTGTCTTTTGATATAATTTTTTCCCATCTATCCAAGTTCCTATAACCTTTTCTTCTGTTGAATAGCTATTTTCGTTTTCATTTCTTGTTCCGTCTATATATTGTCCTATTTTACTTTCATAATCTGATAAAGTTTTATCTTCTTTTTTCTGTTCTTCTAGAGTTTTTTCTTTTGCTATTTTTGCATTTTCGAACAATCCATTTCCTTTTAATTGAGCTATTGATATTCCTGCTAATATCAATAAAATCACTATTGTTATAACTAGTGCTACTAACGTAATTCCTTTATTTTCTTTTTTTAATTTCATTTGTTTTCCTCCTATTCTTTTGTTATCAAAAAGATTTTATCACATTTATGGTTATAGTTCAACAGTTTTAGTTTGTTTTATTTAAAATTTTTTAATAATAAAATATTATTATAATGAGGTGTTTATATGTACGAATTAAATTATGTAGAAATTGGAAGAAGAATTAAATTAAAAAGAAATGAAGCTCATTTTACACAAGAAAAGTTATCTGAAATTATAGATGTTTCTCCTTCATATATAAGTGAAATTGAAAGAGGAACTAGTATTTGTAGTTTATATACAATTACTAATATTGCTACAACTTTAAATACTAGTTTAGATTATTTAGTTTTTGGTATTAATACAAATAATTCCAACCATACTTTTACAGAAATTTTAAAGTGTATTCCTGAAAAAAATCATAAGCTTTTTATAAATTTATGTGAAAATATATCTAATAGTTTAAAATAGTATTGTTTGTTCTTATTTTTATTGTTTGCGGACAATCAAAATATATCATTATTTCTTTATCAGTTATTAATTCAATTTTCATTATTTGATGAAAGTTGAATTTTATTTTTTCTTCTGTTTGTTTATATAAAATTTCTATATCATTCTCTTTCTTTATTATTTTTTCTATTTCTCTTTTTACTTCCATTGTTATTATTCCTTCTAGAATTATATCCAACTTTTTATTCTCTATATTATTTATTATATTTATTAATTCTTCAATTGTAATATTTTTCATTAACTATCTCCTTTTATTAAATAGTATTATATGCTGATTATATATAATTTATGCCTTTATAAATTTATTTTTGTATTAAAATGTTAATGTTTATTTAATAGTAAAATTAGTTATATTAGAAAAAGCATCTATATATAAATGCTTTTTTTTAAATAATAATTATCATTTTATTAGCTTACTAATGCTTTTCTTAATGCATCAACTCCTTTTACTGCTTTTCTTTCGTGTTCTATTATGTGTTCTGTTATTTTGTCATGTCTTTCATTTTCTACTTTGTTAATTACTATCATTACATTATTAAATTGTTCTCCTACTTCTGAAGATATTTGCTTTATAGTTTCCTGTTTAGACACTTCTATCATTACTTTTACTTGTTCTATTACTTCTTTTATAGTTTCTTTTTTAGATTCTTCTATCATTACTTTTACTTCTTCTATTGTTTCTTTTTTAGACTCCTCTATCATTACTTTTACTTCTTCTATTGTTTCCTGTTTAGACTTTTCTATCATCTCCTTTACTTCTTGTATTATTGATTCTCTTAATTCTACTTTTATCTCTTGTAGTTCTTTTTTGAATTCTTTTCTAAGTCTTTCTTCTGTTTCGTGTAACTTTAAGTTGAGTTCTATACTTAAATTTTTTACACATTTTAAAATTTCATTTAAAATATCTTTCTCCATTTTTGGCCTCCTTTATTGTTTTTTATATAGTAAAAATTCCATTCAATTTATATTGTAATTTTATTATAATATTATATAATCATAAAGTCAATATTTATTTCAAAGTTTATTTTAAAATATAATTTTAGATGATTTTTTTTATTATTATTAATTTTATATTTATTTTGGGAAATTTTTTGATTAAAATTTTAGATAAAAAATTGAATAAAACTATATTACTATATAGTGTATTATATTTATAACATAAAATTTAATATTTGTAAATACTAAATTAATTTAATTTTTTGAACTATCATTTTTTTTAATATAACACTTTTAAAAAAAAATATATATATTAAAATACAGGATACTGTTTTTTATAAACAATTATCCTGTAACTTTATTTAAGTTTTATTTTTAATAAAATATATGTTTATTATATTGTAAACATTATAAAATTTTTATTTTAAAAGTAATATTTAGCTTAATTCTGCAAAATATTTAATTGTTCTTACCATTTGACTAGTATAAGAATTTTCATTATCATACCAAGCTACAACTTGAACTTGATATAATCCATCTTCTATTTTTGTTACCATTGTTTGTGTACTATCAAATAATGAACCATATTTCATTCCTATTATATCTGAAGAAACTAAAAATTCATCTGTATATCCAAATGATTCGCTTGACTGTGCTTTCATTGCTGAATTTATTTTTTCTTCTGTTATGTCATTTCCCTTGACTACTGCTACTAATATTGTAGTTGAACCAGTTGCAACTGGAACTCTTTGTGCTGAACCTATTAATTTTCCATTTAATTCTGGAATAACAAGTCCAATAGCTTTTGCAGCTCCTGTTGAATTTGGTACTATATTTATAGCAGCTGCCCTTGCTCTTCTAAAATCTCCTTTTCTATGTGGTCCATCTAAAAGCATTTGATCTCCCGTATATGCATGTACTGTTGTCATTATACCAGATTGTATTGGAGCATAATCATTTAATGCTTTTGCCATTGGTGCTAAGCAGTTTGTTGTACAAGATGCAGCTGATATTATTGTATCTTCTGGTGTTAATATATTTTCGTTTACCCCAAATACTACAGTTGGTATGTCTTTTCCAGCAGGTGCTGAAATTACTACTTTTTTTGCTCCTGCATCAATGTGAGCTTGTGCTTTGTCTTTTGCAGTATAAAATCCTGTACATTCTAATACTACATCTACATCAAGCTCTTTCCATGGTAAATTTGATGCTTCTTTTTCTGCATATATTTTTATTGTTTTTCCATCTACTGTTATTGTATCTTCTCCTGCTACAACTGTTTCAGCTTTTTCATAAGTTCCTTGTGCTGAATCATATTTTAATAATTGTGCTAACATAGCAGGTCCTGTTAAATCATTTATTGCTACTATTTCATATCCTTCTGCTCCAAACATTTGTCTAAATGCAAGACGTCCTATACGTCCAAAACCATTAATGGCTACTTTTACTGACATATTTTTTCCTCCTTTTTAAGTTAGCTGTTGAGGCTTTGCCGATTACAGATAACTTATGCAAAATGCTCTAGCATTTTGTATTCATGTTTTTAGTTAACTATTAATCTTAGCCATAGCATTTTTATGCGTACGAATAAGTTATACAATTTAGGCTTTGCCGATTACAGTAACTTATAGCTTATTATATATTATTACCATTTTTTATTGGCAATATAATTTTATATCAAAAAAAAATACTTTTCAAGTACTTTTTTACTTTTTATTTCATTACTGATTACAGGATAAATGAATTAGAATCTCTTAAATTTTGTAATAAGCTGAATAATGTAAAAAAATAGCGGACATCATTTAAATCTCTCCTATCAAAGAAATTTTAATGTCCGCTCTTTATTTTTTACCTACTTATCTTCCAGATGCCAATCATTCTATCATTCCAGTCATCTGGCCAGCTCATTATGATGTCCTCAAAGATTGTAACCTTATTCCGAAATCTTTTTTCAGACCAACCCTTCACTTTATCATATCTGAT
>CANQTJ010000127.1 GCA_947626705.1 uncultured Clostridia bacterium
TAGAAAGTGTTGTTATTATTTCGTCCATTATATCTGCCGAATATACTTTTCCTTCTTCTTGATTTTCATTTTTTTCCGATGTTCCCATCATCGCTTCCATCATACTTGCCATATCTATCGTTGATTCCTCTATTGTTATTGGATATGATGATAATGTGTCTTCTTCTACTTTATTAATATAATTTTGTACTCCAGTTGATATTGCTAAAATTAATGCTATACCTATTATTCCTATGCTTCCAGCAAATGATGTTAATATTGTTCTACCCTTTTTAGTCATTAAATTATTTAGACTTAGCCTAAGTGCTGTAAAAAATTTCATTGATGTTCTTTTTTGTTTTTTATCTTGACTTATTTCTTCTTTATTTTCTCCTTCTTTTATTGGATTTGAGTCATCTGTAATTTTTCCATCTAATATCTTTATAATTCTACTAGAATATTTTTCTGCTAATTCAGGATTATGCGTAACCATTATAATTAATTTGTCTTTTGATATATTTTTTAGTATTTCCATTACTTGCACACTTGTTTTTGTATCTAAAGCTCCTGTTGGTTCATCTGCTAAAATTATATCTGGATTATTTACTAAAGCTCTTGCTATTGCTACTCTTTGCATTTGTCCTCCAGAAAGTTGATTTGGCTTTTTATGTATTTGTTCTTTTAATCCAACATCTTCTAATGCTTTTATAGCTCGTTGTCTTCTTTCTTTTTTTGAAACTCCTGATATGGTTAAAGCTAGTTCTACATTTGAAAGTACGGTTTGATGACTAATTAAGTTATAACTTTGAAATACAAATCCTACAGAGTAATTTCTATATGCATCCCAATCTCTGTCTTTAAAATCTTTTGTTGATTTTCCATTTATTATTAAATCTCCACTTGTGTATCTGTCAAGTCCTCCAATTATATTTAGTAAAGTTGTTTTTCCACAACCACTTTGTCCTAAAATAGATACAAATTCTGATTCTCTAAATTCTATATCTATTCCTTTTAATGCTTCGACTTTTTCATCTCCACTTATATATGTCTTTGTAATATTTTTTAATTTTAACATATATTCTCCTTTCCTGTTCTTTATTTATTTTTAATTTATATAAAATTAATTTATATTTCTTTTGTTTCTATAGTTTTATTATTTTTTCCCATTCTAACTCATTTTTCCCGAAATGTCCATAATTTGTTGTCTTTTTATAAATTGGGCTTTTTAATTTTAAATATTTAATTATACCATCTGGTGTTAAATCAAATCTTTCTTTTACAATTTTAACTAATCTATCTTCTTCTATTTTATTTGTTCCAAATGTATTTATAAGTATTGAAAGTGGCTCTTTCATTCCTATTGCATAGGATAACTGTATTTCACACTTTTTAGCATATCCATTTGCAACTATATTTTTTGCTATATGCCTTAGCATATATGTTGCACTCCTATCTACTTTGCTAGGGTCTTTTCCTGAAAATGCTCCTCCGCCATGTTTTGCATATCCTCCATAAGTATCAACAATAATTTTTCTTCCTGTTAATCCAGTATCTCCTAATGGTCCTCCAATTATAAATCTTCCTGTTGGATTAATATATATTTTTGTATTGTCATCTATCATTTTTTCTGGTATTACTTCTTTTATTACCTTTTCGATAATATCTTTTTTTAATTTGTCTATTTCTGTATCTTCATCATGTTGTGCAGATATTAATATTGTTTCTATTCTTTTTGGAATATCATCTTCATATTCTACTGTTACTTGTGTTTTTCCATCTGGTCTTAAATATGGTATTTCTTTATTTTTTCTTACTTCTGATAACTTCTTAGATAATTTATGAGCAGTATATATTGAATATGGCATATATTCATCTGTTTCATCACTTGCATATCCAAACATAATTCCTTGGTCGCCTGCTCCTCCTATGTCAACTCCGCAATGCTATATCTGGACTTTGCTTTGTTATTTTTTCTTGTATTATACAAGTTCTATAATCCATATCTATATTTTCATTATCATATCCAATTTCTTTTATCGTTTTTCTTACAATTTTTTCTATCTCTATTTTTGCTGTAGATGTTACTTGCCCTGCAATTATTACATTGTTTCCAGTTACTAAAGTTTCTATTGCTACTCTAGAATCTCTATCTTGTTTAATATATTCATCTAATATGCTATCTGATATTAAATCTGCTAATTTATCTGGATGACCTTCTGTTACACTTTCTGATGTAAAATAATATCTATTCATTTTTACATTTATCCTCTCTATATATAAATATGTTCTAAAAAATTAAATTTTTAAGACTTTTTTATATTTGATTTTTTTTCATACATATTTATATCACAAATTCTAAAAAAAATATAGCTATTTTTAACATATTATTTAAAATATTAAATATTAATTTGCGTAAATTGTAATTATAATTTACGTGTTGTCTTTTTTGACAAAATTATGTAAATGTGATATACTAAATATATGAACTATGTTGGCATATATCCTCGCTCTTACAGGAGGACAATTACATTTTTATAATTTATTTAGGAGGATTTTATGAAAAGAGACATTATTAAAAATCAATTGCAACTGAAAACAGAATATTTACAGCAAAAACTTCAACTCTTGGAAGCAAATGCACTTAACTGTAAATATCCGTCTCAAACGCGGACTAATATCAAAAATTTTTTGTCTGAGCTATCCGATATTATGTTTTTTGCAGACGAATGTACCAAAAACGTACAGTTAGTGACAATGTCTACTATTGAAAAATCTGATGAGGAAGCTGATTTTTCAACGGTTGATTTTGATGGTGAATTTTGTAAACTAGTCCAAATTCAAAAATATCCTTATCAGCCAGTTTATTTGTTATTCCTTAGTCCAGTAGAGGTTGCAATTGTATAAAAGTTCAACAGAAAAATGAGTGAAAGATTTTCACTCATTCTTTCGTTAATTTATTGGTAATTTCTTCAGTTTTACTAATAGATTATTATTCTTTCACATAATTTTTTACATACTTACTTTCTTTTTTTCTTGAGTAAAATTCTATAAAATTTTATTAATCATTTTATCATATTTTTCAAAATTAGGTTCATATTCTTCAAGCATTTTAATAAAACTTTTGCAATGATTTTTATATTTTAAATGGCAATATTGATGTAAAACTACATAATCTATAATATTTCTATTATATTTTACTATTTCTGGATTTATTGTAATTTTATTGTTTTCACACCTTCCGATTTCATTACTTATTTTTCTTATTTCATAATCTTCTGGTGCAAATCCTAATAATATTCTTGTTTTTTCCATAGCTCTTTCTATTTCTACTCTTGCGATTTGTTCATACATTTTGTCTATTGCTAAATCTAATATTTTTTCATTATTTTCTTTTTTGTATTTGTTTGGTAGTGATATTTTTATTAATTTATCCTCTACATCTAATTGTGCAAATTTTATATTTTTATATGTTATTTTTAATTTATAATCTATTCCTAGTACTGGTACAGGATGTCTTTCAATAGATTGCTCTATTGTTATTTTAAAATTAATTTTCTTTGTCATTATTCTCATTTTTATATCACTCCTTACAAATTTATGTTTTGCAAAATTGTGTTTGCTTTTATTGTTCTTATTTTATATTTTATTTTTAATTTTGTCAATACTTTTTTTATTTTTTAGTTCCAATTTTTTTATTATAGAATATAGAATGTTGATTTATTAGAACAAAAGCGGATATTATTAACATTTTCACTATTTAGAACATTTTAAAGTCTGCGTCTTTGTTCGTCCGCGAAAAATTGTATAGCAATTTTTCTGTGGAATGCTTTATATTATAGGAAATTTGGAAAACTTTCCTATAATATAAAAAATGAGGGATTTGGAACCTGGCCCCATTTCCCTCATTTTAATTATTTCATAGCTTCTTCAACTGCAACTGCTACTGCAACTGATGCTCCAACCATTGGGTTATTACCCATACCTATTAGTCCCATCATTTCAACGTGTGCTGGAACAGATGAACTTCCTGCAAATTGTGCATCTGAGTGCATTCTTCCCATTGTGTCTGTCATACCGTATGATGCTGGTCCAGCTGCCATATTATCTGGATGTAATGTTCTTCCTGTTCCTCCACCTGATGCAACTGAAAAATATTTTTTACCTTGTTCTATACACTCTTTTTTATATGTACCTGCTACTGGATGTTGGAATCTTGTTGGATTTGTAGAGTTTCCTGTAATA
>CANQTJ010000128.1 GCA_947626705.1 uncultured Clostridia bacterium
TGCATTCATATCCTCATTGTTGGAGATGTGATACACCACTTCTTTATTATCCAAAAGAAAGTTGGTTTGTTGCAATGAGCAAATTAAGAAATGAGCTTGTTGAAAATAATAATAAAGTAAATTGGTATCCAGATACAATTAGAACAGGAAGATTTGGAAAATTCTTAGAAAATGTAATTGATTGGGGAATATCTAGAGATAGATATTGGGGAACACCACTTCCAATATGGACATGTCAAAATGAAAATTGTAGACATCAAGAATGTATAGGAAGTATAGCAGAGCTTAAAGAAAAAGCAATAGATTGTCCAGAAGATATAGAATTGCATAAACCATATATAGATGAAGTACATTTAAAATGTACAAAATGTGGTAGTAAAATGGAAAGAGCAAAAGAAGTTATAGACTGTTGGTTTGATTCAGGCTCAATGCCATTTGCACAATTACATTATCCATTTGAAAATAAAGAATTGTTTGACACAAACTTTCCAGCACAATTTATATCTGAAGCAATTGACCAAACTAGAGGATGGTTCTATACATTAACAGCTTTAGGAACAGCACTATTTGGTAAAACACCATTTGAAAATTGTATAGTTTTAGGACACGTATTAGATGAAAAAGGACAAAAAATGTCAAAATCTAAAGGTAATGGTGTAGACCCAATGATGTTGTTAGATACAGTCGGAGCAGATGCTACAAGATGGCATTTTTATACAGTATCAGCACCTTGGCTTCCAACAAGACTTGGACTAAATAATGTTCAAGAAACACAAAGAGGATTTTTAAGTACTTTATGGAATGTATATTCATTCTATGTTTTATATGCAGAAATAGATCAATTTAATCCATTAAAATACAAAGACTTTAAAATTACAAATATAATGGATAAATGGATTATTTCTAAATTAAATACTTTAATTAAAGAAGTAGATGAAAAATTAGACAAATATGATATTACAACAGCAGCATTACAAATAGAAACATTTACAGATGAACTTTCAAATTGGTATGTACGTAGAAATAGAGAAAGATTTTGGAGTCAAGAGTTAACAGATGATAAAATAGGTGCATACGTAACATTATATAAAGTGTTAGTAAACTTAGCAAAAGTATCAGCACCATTTGTACCATTTATAACAGATGAAATATATCAAAATTTAGTTGTTGGACTAGATGCAACAGCACCTGAAAGTATCCATTTATGTATATGGCCAGAATATAATGAAAATGAAGTTGACAATAAATTAGAAAAGGAGATGGATCTAGCATATACAATAGTAAAACTAGGTAGAAGTGCAAGAAACTCTGTAAATATAAAAAATAGACAACCATTATCTAAAATGCTAATTTCTATTGACACACTACCAGAATATTATTCTGATATAGTAAAAGAAGAATTAAATGTAAAACAAGTTGAATTAGGAGCAGAAATGTCAGACTATGTAAATTTTGAAATAAAACCAAACTTGCCAGTATTAGGAAAAGAATACGGAAAGCTAATTCCTAAAATAAAAGAAGAAATATCAAAGAAAAATCAAATGGACTTAGCAAATACTGTAAAAAATGGTGGAGTAGAATATATAGAAATAGATGATACACAAATAGGTTTAAATTCTGAAAATCTTTTAGTTACAATGCAAGGAAAAGAAGGATTTGCATTTGCAGGTGAAGGGGAAATAGGAGTAGTATTGGATACAAATATTACACAAGAATTAAAAGAAGAAGGATATGTAAGAGAAATATTATCAAAAATTCAGAATATGAGAAAAGATAAAGGTTTTGAAGTTTTAGATAAAATAAAACTTTATGTGGCTGGTAATGAAATGCTAGAAAATGTAATAAAATTAAATTCTGAGCTAATTAAACATGATACATTGGCACTAGATATTATTTATAATGATAAAAGAGAACAATATACTGAAACAAATATAAATGGGGAAAACTTAAAAGTAGATGTTGAAGTTGTAAAATAATATAAAAAGGAGTTTAAATCAATTTGAAAATAATTATTTTATACCAATTTCTTTGTTTTAAAAACTTGCCTAAATCTATTAAGATTGTATCAAAATAGTTGTTTGAAGAAATAATATGGGAAAAAGGAATAAAATTATATTTCTTAAAATAGTACGACAAGGAGTTGTTTATATAAAAAAACTCCTTGTCGTTTTCTTCAATCTAACCATTTATTTTCTAAATAGTAAAATCCAATAACTAATCCAATAATTAGTAGAATCCAGAGAATCCAAAATATTAAATTTTACTAAGTTTCACCTCCTAAAATTATTTAAGTAAAGTTTATAAGTACTACAAATTTTGACTATTAAATATTTTACTTTTACATTTATTTACACTTTAAAATTTCTCCTAAAATAAATTTTTTCGTGCCATTTTATAAAAAAAATGATATAATTATCTAAAAATATTATTATAAAGGAATTAAAAAAATGAAAAAATATGTTGTTATATTCTTATTTACAAAAGATTATAAAAAAGTATTAATGATTAAAAGAAGTAAACCACCTTATAAAGACTGTTGGAATGGAATTGGTGGAAAAATAGAGAAAAATGAAACTGAAATACAAGCTGCAATAAGAGAATGCCATGAGGAAACAGGAATAAAATTAAATAACCCAAAATTATTTATAACATATATTTATCCTGAAACAAATGAAATGAATAAGGGAACAAACTTAAGTGTTTTATATGATTTTGTAGATGAGGTTTCTGTAAAGTCAAATTATGAAGGAATATATGAATGGAAAGATATTTCATTTGCTTTAGATTTCAATAATAAAGAATTAGCAGGACTTGCTAATATAAGTCAATTTGTAAAAGAAATTTTTGATATTGAAGGAATTAAGAAATTTTATGAATAAGAGAGGGCTTTTAAATGGATAAGAATGTAACTATTGTTTTAGATGGTCAAGCTGGAAGTTGTGGAAAAGGAAAAATTTATGGATATATTGCACAAAAAGATAATATACAAATCTCAAAAATCAATATTAGTTGAAGGTGCACAGGGGGCAGACTTAGATATAAATTGAAATTGTGATATTATTGATTTGCGAAAAAATTTTGCAAAATAAAATGATAGTGTAAAATAAAATTATGTGTGTAAATTTATTTAACAATTAAAAAATTGACCTTTTACAGTCAATTAATCATTTCCAACAACCATATTTTGAACCTGCTCCTGAAGGATTGCCTATGAAAGTTACTTATGGGGAAAAACATTATGATTTTTACAGTTCCAAATGAAAAATGGTAATTATTTGGAGATATACTTCTATTCCTGATACTTTACTGTTATATCTATTTTCATTAAATTACTCTTTTAGATAAATTACTAATAATTAAAATTATTATATACTTAAGTTATCTGTCTGTAAATCATTTGCACTTTTTTATAAAGTTTCGTATTTTTTTTATCATGTCTTCAACGCTCTCATATTCAATAAATTCATTAGTAATGTATTTTAATGATGAACTTATTTTTGCTCCTTCTTCATACACATACATAATATTGGTGTTTTTGTATAATCTGCCCATCCCAATTCTATACCTTGTCCTGTAGATGGTAATGATATTTCTGCAATTACTAAATCATATTTTGATATAATATCTTTTGTATTTACTGTTTTAGCTTCATGAGGTAAAAAAATATATTTGATTGGATTAAATCTGAACTTTTAATAGGGTTATAAATTTTATTTATATAATCGTATTCACTTGAATGTGAAATATATATTTTCATTTTCTCCTCCTAATTTAAGGTTTATTATAATTTTTTAACTTAATTTTTGTCTTTTTTATATTTTACAATTTTATTTTGTATTTTGGAGCGGGTAGCGAGAATCGAACTCGCGCAACCAGGTCGGAAGCATGGGATTCTACCACTAAACTATACCCGCATATATATATTATATAATAAATAAATAATTTAATCAAGAGAAAATGAAAAGAAAACAGGATAAAGACACGAAAAAAATTTTAAAATAAGTAGAACAATATAAAAATCAATAAAAAGCTCTTCCCAATACTCAAAAATTACGATATAATATCTTTGAAATGGAGCGAAAGAAAAAATGAAAATTAATGAAATAGAAATATCAAAATTA
>CANQTJ010000129.1 GCA_947626705.1 uncultured Clostridia bacterium
AATGATGATAGCAGGATATTCAATAGGAGCAAGTAAAGGATATATATATGTAAGAGCAGAATATCCAATAGCAGTTAAAAGATTTCAAATAGCAATTAATCAAGCAAGAGATTATGGAATATTAGGCAAAAATATTTTTGAAAGTGGATTTGACTTTGATATCGAAATTAGGTTAGGTGCAGGAGCATTTGTATGCGGAGAAGAAACTGCATTACTTGAATCAATAGAAGGAAGGAGAGGACATCCAAGAGTAAAACCACCATATCCAGCACAGAGTGGTTTATGGGGTAAACCAACTCTTATAAATAATGTAGAAACTTATGCTAATATAACAAAAATCATTTTAAATGGAGCTAACTGGTATAATAAAATAGGTACAGAAAATTCAAAAGGAACAAAAGTCTTTGCATTGGGAGGAAATGTAAATAATACAGGATTAGTAGAAGTTCCAATGGGAACTACCTTAAGAGAAATCGTATACGATATTGGTGGAGGAATACCAAACAATAGAGATTTTAAAGCAGCTCAGACTGGAGGACCTTCAGGAGGTTGCATACCAAAAGAACATTTAGATACACCTATTGATTATGAATCATTAAAACAAATAGGTTCAATGATGGGCTCTGGTGGACTTATTGTAATGGACGATACAAAATGTATGGTAAGTTTAGCAAAATTCTATTTAGATTTTACAGTATCAGAAAGTTGTGGTAAATGTACACCATGTAGAATTGGTACAAAAAGAATGTACGAAATACTAGAAAAAATATGTGATGGAAATGGTACTAAAGAAGATTTACAGAAACTAGAAAAATTAGCTTTAAATATAAGAGAAGCAAGTGTTTGTGGATTAGGACAAAGTGCACCAAATCCAATATTAAGTACACTAAGGTATTTTAAAGATGAATATGAAGAACATGTTATAGATAAAAAATGTAGAAGTGCAGAATGTAAAAATTTAACTCAAATTGAAATAGAAAAAGATAAATGTAAAGGTTGCGGAATTTGTCAAAGAAATTGTCCTGTTAATGCAATAGAAGGAGAAGCACGAGAAGTTAGAATAATTAACCAAGATAAATGTATAAAATGTGGTACATGTTTAACAAAATGTCCTTTTAAGGCAATCAAATAATTACAAAATGGACATTGTACTTATGGAGCATTTTTATAAAAATATTCCATATAAAAGTTTTACTTGATTAAGAGGAGGAATATAATGGAAGAATTAGTAAATATAACTATAGATAATCAAAATATAACAGTACCTAAAGGAATTACAATACTAGAAGCAGCAAAAAAGATAGGAATTGATATACCAACACTTTGCTTTTTAAAAGATATAAACGAAGTTGGAGATTGTAGAATGTGTATTGTTAAAGTAGAGGGAAGAAGAGGATTTGCAACATCATGCATTCAAAAAGTTGAGGAAGGTATGGTAATAAATACACATTCTCCAGAAGTTTTAGAAGCAAGACGAGTAACATTAGACTTAATATTATCAAACCATGATAGAAAATGTTTAACATGCTCTAGAATGGGAAATTGTGAATTACAAGACTTAGCAGTAAAATTTGGAATTAAAGACATCGAATTTGAAGGAGAAATAAAACAATGTGAAATAGACGATTTATCTCCTTCGATAGTAAGAAATCCAAATAAATGTGTTTTATGTAGAAGATGTGTCGCAACATGTAAAAATATTCAAAATATTGGTGCAATAGCGTGTGGAAATAGAGGATTTGATTCAAATATTACTACATCAAATAATAAAAGTTTAAAAGACACAAATTGCGTATATTGTGGTCAATGTATAGAAGCGTGTCCAACTAATGCATTATGTGAAAAAGAAAATATAGATGATGTATTAGAAAAATTAAAAGACCCAAATGTAAAGGTTATTGTACAAACTGCCCCAGCAGTTAGAGTTGCTTTAGGAGAAGAATTTGGAATGCCAATTGGAACTAATGTTACAGGGAAGATGGTTACAGCTTTAAAAATGTTAGGATTCGATAAAGTTTTTGATACAAATACAGGAGCAGACTTTACAATAATGGAAGAAGCAAATGAATTTATAGAAAGATTTAAAGAAAATGATAATATTCCTATGATTACATCATGTTGTCCTGCTTGGGTAAGATATATAGAAATCAATTATCCTGAATTAGTACCACATCTATCTAGTTGCAAATCACCACATGAAATGTTAGGCAGTTTAATAAAAACATATTATGCAAAAAAAGAAAATATCGAACCACAAAAAATATATGTTGTTTCAATAATGCCATGTATAGCTAAAAAATATGAAAGACAAAGAAAAGAACTATCAAATAATAGCCTTTATGATGTTGATTGTGTAATTACAACAAGAGAACTAGCAAGAATGATTAAATATGCTAATATTACGCTAGATAGACTTGAAGATAGCGAATTTGATAATCCGTTAGGAATATCAACAGGAGCGGCAGCAATTTTTGGAACAACAGGTGGAGTTATGGAAGCAGCATTAAGAACAGCTCAAGATATTCTTACAGGAAAAGATTTAGAAAAAATAGATTTTATAGAAGTAAGAGGAGCAAAAGGAATAAAAAAAGCAACATTAAATATTAATAATAAAGAAATTAAAGTTGTTGCTGCTAGTGGATTAGCCAATGCACAAAAAATTATGGAAGAAATAAAATCAGGTAAATCAGATTATCAATTTGTAGAAATTATGGCATGTCCAGGTGGTTGCATAATGGGAGGAGGGCAACCTATTAAAAGCTCAAAAATCCGTACAGAGATAGATGTCAGAAAATTAAGAGCAGATTGTATATATTCAATAGACGAAAAATCAAGCATAAGAAAATCTCACGAAAACCCAATACTAAAAAAAGTTTATGAAGAATATTTAGAAAGTCCGGGTAGTTATAGAGCAGAAAAATTATTACATACTACTTATAATAACCAAAATAATAATTAGAAATCATAGGACATTTGGAGAACTTTCCTATAATATAATAAAATTAAGAGGTTAACTTAAATTTAATTTAAGCTAACCTCTTAAAATTTTGAAACTTTAATCATTTGAATTACTTAAATCATTTGAATCATTAGTTTCAATTTTAGAAAACTCATTATACAAAAGTTCGAGAATCAATGCCTCAAATTCAATGATTGTTGTACTGCCTGAATCATCATCCATAGAACAAGTAACTAACAATTCAGTTAAACGCTCTAAATAAAGATTATGCTTTAAATCTTCATAAGATAAATCGCATAATGATAACGCTACACAAACGGACAAACTACAGTTTATCCAAACTAAATCTTCCAAAAATACTATTTCATTTGGATAACTAGAAGCTATTTTCCAAGCTGATTTAGAAATCAGCGAATCCATAAGACAAGCAACAGAAATAAATTCATTTTTTATTTCTTTTAAATTACTTTTATTCTTAAAAGCTTGTATATTGTACTCAAAATCAAGAAGATAGGCATCATCATCGCAAATTTTTAAAAGATACTTTTTAACAAACTCATCTGATAATCCATTGTAAATCAGTTGTGTATAAATATGCACAACCTGATTTATATAGTTATACTCCTTCCTCAACTCATCAATATGCTCATCAGATGTATCAACATATTCACTATTTTGTTTTATACAATATAATGCATAGCTAGTAAAGCCTAATATAATACCAAAGATTGTTATCACAGTAAACCAGAATTTAGGCAAATTAAAAACAAAACAGTTACATACAATCATTAAAAGACATAAAATTGCAATAATTAAATAGATTTTCGATTTCCGCATAATTTTTCCCTCCTATAAAACAATAATTAAATGTTTCAATGTGCTACATATATAAACATATATATTATAATATGATTTTACATAAAATGCAATAATAAAATGATTTTTTATTTTCGATATCCAGTTGCTTGACTTAATAGTGATTTACTTAATAATAAAGAAATTGAAATATTTGATTATATAATTTTGAATTAACGATTTATTTTCTAGAAAATTTTTATTAATTATCTAACTTAATAAAATTTTGATATGCTCAAAGTATATCATTTTAAAGAAATTTTGACAATAGAA
>CANQTJ010000130.1 GCA_947626705.1 uncultured Clostridia bacterium
ATATTCTTTTTCTGCATTTAAAAATGTATCTCTTAAAAAAGCTACCTTTCCATTAATGTTATTATCTTCCATTATTTATCTTTACAATAATTATATATTTATTATAACATGTAATATATAAAAAAGCTACAATTTTTATATATTGATATTATAACAGATACAATCTGGCTGGGGTACTGTGATTCGAACACAGGAATGTCGGAGTCAGAGAGTCCGATGCCTTACCGCTTGGCGATACCCCAATATAAAATTTACAATTATATATTATCATACCTTAATATTTTTGTCTAGATTATATTTTTAGTTTTAGAAAAATAGTATAGATTTTCAAAAAGCTCATTTAATTAAATTTTATTACAATTAATTTATATAATTTATAAAATTTAGATTCAACAAGCATTTTTGAAAAATATACTATTATTTTCTATATAAATTTAAAATTAAAACATTAAATATAATTAAGTTAATCATATTATTATAAACTTCTTTATAATAATATTTAATCATAATAGTGAAAATGTTAATAATGTCTGCTTTTGTTCTATCTTAAATTATAAGTACCAACATCTTTATTCCAAGTATCTAAAATATATTGTTTTTCTGTCTTTGGAACTAAAGCAATTCTAAAAGCTGACATTGGTTCTTGTTTACTAGCTATACATTCTTGTCCATCTGAACAAGCACTAATCCAGCCTCTTTTGTTAACCAATATTTGATAAACTACAGAAAATTGTGAATAATCTTTTAATTTCATCTTTATTCCGCAAATTCCATATTTAAATTGATTAGCAACCTCTGCTGGAATAGGATTATTTCCATTTATATCTGTTGTTCCATTTAAATTTATTCCAGAACCACCAAATTGAAAATATCTTTTATTTCCTATTGTTACTAAATCACTTGAATTCATAGATTTATATGTATATTCTGTTGGGTTATATCCATGATTATACAACATATTTGAGGTAGTACATTTTGCTTTTTTTCCTTCTCCCCAATATGTATTAATATAGGCATTTGCTTGTAAAAAATCATTTGATATATTTCCAGTAAAATTAAATGCTAATGCTTCTGTTTTTAATATTGGATTTTGTTGTATAGCCTTACTTCCTGCAACATCATAATTTCCATATCCATAAGTCCAGCCAATATTTGAATTATGAGAAGCATATATTATATTTATATATGTTGCTTTTGTTATTTCAATATTAACAATTGATTTATTTCCAGCATAATCAATTATTGGTAACTCATAGGAAATATTATTTGTAAATTCTTTTTCAATATTTAATTTATCTTTTGAAAATGTCCAACCTTCTAATATTTCTCTTATATTTTCACTCAAATTTATTTTTGCTTTAACCTTTCCTCCTGATATTCCTTCTTCGCTTATCTGTCCTTTAGGTGCAATATTATCTATTATTATTTTAGTGTCAATTTCTAATTTATCATTTTGCAATTCTGATGTATCTATTGCCGTTCCTTCAATAAATTCTATTTTTAATTTTCCGTTCCCTTCTATATTTTTTAATTCAATTTCATATATCTTTTCTTCACTTAAATTATTAATATTTGTAAACTTCATATTTTCAAGTAACACATAATCATTATTAATTTTTACTTTTATATGCTGTTTATCACAAAATACTTGTTTCAAATTTTTATCAGTAATTTTTATAGTGAGTTTTATTGTATGACTTTTATTAGCATAATTCTCATAACTTAAATTATTATTTGTTATATTTAATAATTCTATTACAGGCTTTGTTCTATCTATGTTTAAATCTGCAATATAAAATTCATTATTAAATATATATTTTGCATTTATAATAGTATTTATTGATATAATAGACACACTAATTAACAAAAAGATTAATATTTTAATTACAATCTTATTTTTAATTTTTGTTACCTCCTAATTCCATTCTTCTCCAATTGTGGATATATTAAATTTATATGTTTTTATATTTTTTGCATCTTGTGTATCTTGTATATCATTTTCTTCTGTATATTTCTCGTCTTCATATTTCCAATACCAATATATTGTAATATTTATTTCTTGATTTTTATTTATGTACCCTGTTAGACTTTCTGCTAATTCTTCTAATGTATTTTCTTCTCCTATTATTGTACCATCTCTTTTAGCTGTAAATTTTAAGTTTTTAGGTTTTTCATTTAAACTTTGTATATTAATTTTGTATCTTAAAATTTGATTTGAATCTAATATTATATTAAAACTTCCTCTTGTTCCTGGTGCAATTTTTTCATACACAAGAGTTTCTTTATCTATTGTTTTAACTAAGTCTATTGATTTAAAATCCATATTTTTATAATTAATTTTAAATCTATATTCTTTTCTATTTTCATTTTGTGCTTTAATTATTGTTTTTTCTTCACTTTCCTTTGAATTATTTGATAATAATTTTACGAATAAAAAGTCATCACTTGTTTGATTTTTTGTTATTCGACTAAGAAAAAATATGCTTAAGAATAAAATAATTAGAATAAAAAATAAAATTAATCTTTTTCTTGTTTTTTTCTTTTCTTTCATTTCATCACCTTATGCCTTTACTTGTTCAGTATGTATTTTTACTTGGATTTTTTGTATGATATCATCTATAGAGTTTGACTTACTTTTATCATAAGTGATTCTTATTTGATATTCTCTTTCTTGTTTTTCATTTTTTGAAATTTCCATATATTCTGTCCTATTATTTGTTAAATTAATTTTATTTTCATTTTGATATAATTCTAAATTAACTGATTTATCAGCATCTGATACAATTTCTATATAATATTTTAAATCTGTTTGTGTTATTTTATTTTGTTCATTATAATTTTTTACTTTAAAAGTATATACTCCATAATTTTTTAAAGCTGTTATATCTATACTTGGATTATTTTCAACTACTAAAATTGGCTCTGCGAATTCTGCTTGTCCTTTTATAATAACTTCTTCTATTGCTTTTGCCATACTATACCCACAAAATAATAATAGAACTATTATAAAAGTTACAATTATTCCAGTTAATAACTTTGAATTACTATTTTTCTGTTCTTCTTCTTTATAAATTTTACCTTTATTAATTATTGGTAAATTTGAATATTTTATATTTTGTTTTTTATTCATATAACCTCCTTTTATAAATACATTTTCATATTTTTCATAGTTATTTTTTAATGATAATTCGATAACTTTATATATAATAAATTAAATATATTAACTTTTAGGCATAACTTGAGTTCCTGATACAACTATATCAAAAGTATAATTTGTAATTTGTTTTCCCTCTTGTGTGTCTATTAAATCACTTGCTGAAATTTCTTGTTCTGTATTTCCTGTTTCATATTTCCAATTCCAACCAATTGTTAATACTTTTATTTTATTTTCTTCATCTGCATTTATTTTACCTATTAATACTTTTTGTAATTCTTCTAATGTATTATAAGTTTTACCTTCATAAGTAAATTTTAAATTTGTAGGTTTTTGAGTCTGATTTTCAAATTTAATACTATAATCAATTCCTACATCTGAACCTGTTGCATTTAATTTAATTTCAAAATTTCCTTCTGTTCCAGGAGCTATCTTTTTGTCTAATAAAGTTGAATTATTTATTGTAGATTTTAAAGAAATTGTTTGTAATTTTTCATTGCTTTCATTTACATTAAAACTCCAACTTGCAACATCTGCTGTGCCTTGTCCTGTAACTCTAGACATATATTTTGCATAGGCATGTCCTCCTATAAATGATAGTATTATTGCAAAAATTGCAATAACTATTAAAATTATTTTTTTATTTTTTTTCAATAACATTCCTCCCTTTAATTTATATTTTATTTTTTTGGATTTTTTTAGATTTTTTAAGCAAAGTTCTTATGAACCGCTTTTTGAATAAAATTATAAAAAATATGAAAATGTGTATTTATTATACTTCCTTAAAATACTTTTGTCAACAAAAACTTTTCGACAAAATTTGACATTGATTACATTTTGGTTACAATTCACAGCCGATAAATAAAAAGCACCCCAAATAAAGAGAATGTTATTCTCTTTATTTGGGAAATTATTTT
>CANQTJ010000131.1 GCA_947626705.1 uncultured Clostridia bacterium
TATTTATATAATTTTTTATTGAGCTAGATTTCTTCGTTTGAGATAAATCTAGTTCTTTTTATATATTATTTTTTTATTAAATATAATAATTTTTATTTATTCATAAATGATTTTTTGCGTTACATATATATATTTTTTGACAATTATGTAAATTTATGTTATAATTAAGGTATAAATAAGTAAAGGAGGTTTTTTGGACTATGTCTGAAAATCAAAAAGCTGCTTACGAGCGGTTAATAGCAAAATATGGCAAAAAAACAGCAGAAGATTTTTTAAATCACTACTTAGCTGTTGAACGTCATAGGTTAGCTTACAGCCGACTCAAGAGTAAGCTTGGAGATGGAGTTGCTAGGCAAATGTGTCAGAATTTATTAAATTCTGAATATAGCAATCTTCATAATCTTCAAAATGCTTAACTTTAAGACTTCCAACTCAAAAGGTTGGAAGTCTTTTAGTCTTTTATATATTATAAAAATATTTTATTTAGTAGATTTTTAAAAAAAACTATGTTATACTTATCATAAACTTATAATAAAGGATGTTTCGAATGATAAATTTAGAATTATATAAAATATTTGTAATTGTAGCAAAAGAACAAAATCTAACTGCTGCAAGTAATATACTAAGTATGCCACAATATAAAATTGCTGAAAATATAAAAGATTTAGAACAATTATTAAAAATAAAGTTATTTAAAAGAACTACTAATGGTTTAGTACTAACAGAAACTGGCTCCGAACTATATAATAAATTAAAATCTCCGATAAATGAGATTATTTATATAGATGACTATTTTAATAGTATAAAAACTATTAATATTGGTGCTCACAATAAGATATTAGACAAAGTTTTTGGACAATGTTTAAATCAATTTTCTTTGGAATATCCAAAAATTAATTTAAATATAGAAAATCTCGATACCGATGAAATGTTAAATATGCTAAGTAATAAGTTTCTAGATATAGTACTTTCAAAAAAAATAGATAATATAGAATATGCTAATATACAATATATAAAAATTGGATATTTAAATGATATTTTTATAATTAGTAAAAAATCTAGTCTAGCTAAAAAAACTTTAACTATTGAAGAATTAAATAATAATATACTTTACCTTCCTAGAATTTACTCTCAAATATCTAATAATTTTTTAAGTATAATTAATAAAAATGATATTATTTTAAAATATTCTAATTATAATAATATTTTAGAACTAGTTAGTTCAAGTTCTGCTATTGGTTTAGTTACAAAAGAATATTTAGATAAAAATTCTTTGAAAAAATATAATTTAGTTGAACTTGAAACAGATATAGATATAGACCCTATTGAATTTGGTATTTATTTAAATAATGATAGATTCAAAGAATTAAATGATTTTATACAGACTATAAAAAAACATTTTTTCTTTAATGATTTTTAAAAAATAAAACAAAATTCTATAATGTTCTTATATTACTAGAACATCTAAGTTTTTCATAATTATAAGTACTGCATAACTTATCTCTAGCTAATTAAATTGTAAAGCTAAAAAATCTATATTGTTATTTTATCTTCAATTATGACTTTCCTATAATATAAAAAATATAAAGAGATTTTACTATAATTTTACTATAATAAATCTTTATATTTTTTATTTTTTTCTTATTTTTATTTTCGTAATAGTGTTTATTTTGTATTCTATGTTATCATTTTTTACTTTAATATAATTTTTTATTTAGATAATATTACTATAATTCTTTAGTTCCATAACAAATTTATCAAAGCTATTTATTCTAGAAGAATTATTAAATAATCCTTCTTTAGACAAATTTTTCATAAAATTTTCCTCCTCTTTTGTAAATTTATTTGACAATTCACGTTCAAGAGGGTATACTAACATTAGGCATACTCTCTTGAGTGTGTACTATTATTAGGAGATAGCAAGTTCTAGCGGTCTAGCTATCTCTTTCTACATTATATATGCTTATTAAGGCCTTGTCAAAACCCGTTTTCGACAAAAAAGTCCGAAATTACTGAAAATACTACAAACTTTTTTCAAAAAAAATTTTATATTTCCGACATTATTCTATTTCTTAAATCATGCCAATTTATTCCCGTTATATATTTTAAACTTTCTGAACATAATAAATCTTTTTCTTTTGCATACTTATTCCATTCTTCTATTGTAGGAAATTTTGAAAAATTTAATGTTATTTTTTTTAGCATTTTTATTGATTCTATATATTTTATATATAGAATACTATCTTTAGAAAATTGCACTTCATTTTTATAATAAAAATTTATTAATTCATTAAATCTATTACTTAATTTTATTGTTTTGCTTGAATTTAATCCATATTTATCAATAGCATCATCTAATTTTTCTCTTAATTTTTCAAATCTATCTTTCATTTGTATATCTCCAGTTCATTGTTTGTTATTTTTTATTATTTTTTTACATTTTGCTATTTTAGCATTTTATATTTTAATTTAACATGAACTTTTTGTACCACTTTTTAACCAAAAAGAAATTTTATTATAAAATTTATCTCAATGTTGTTGCTGTCATTACCCCATAAAATATTATGCCTACCCATATTGTATCAAATAATATTACTAAAAAAATATTACCAATTTTTGTTAGCATTTTTTTTAATATTTTTTTTATTTTTTTTGTTCCATTTATTTTTTGTTTTAAGCACTCATATATTTTTTTCATTTTAATCCTCACTTACTAATATTATATTTAATATAGAAATTAATATCTTAATTAGATATTTGGCATTATAAATCTATTTTTTATATCTTATTAAGATAATTTTATCATTATATAAATATCGTGTCAAGATATTATTATTATATTTTATCTCTTTAGGAAACTTTATTTACTTTTCCTATTAGGATAGTTTATAATATTAATAAGGAGTTGATTATCTTGAATAGATTAAAATCTTTGAGAAAAGAAAAAAATATCAATCAAGAAGTACTAGCAAATTTATTAGGAATAGAAATTGCTGGAATAAGTAAATTAGAAACTGGTCGAGTTCCCTTAAAAGATGAATATATTATAAAATTAGCTAAATATTTTGATGTATCTACTGATTATCTTTTAGGAAAATCTGATATAAAAAATCCTGAAAAAATTCAACTTGATGAATTAGATATAGCTTTTGCTAGTGGTATAAAAGGATTAAATAAAGAAAATCAAGAAACTCTAAAAAATATTATGGAAGGACTATTAGCTAAACAAAAAATAGAAAATGATAAATAATTATAAATATTATTTAGTATATTAATGATATTTGCGTTATAATGGTAAGATTAAAAAATGGAAACATCTGATTTATATAATAAAATGAATGAAGAAAACATTAATTATATAAATGCTAAATTACTTTTTACTAGAGGTGCAATAGCTCATTATAATAATTTGACTGCTATTGTTATAGATGATAATCAAGTAAAAGGAACTACTAGCGAAAATACTGTCTTAACTCAAGAATTAGGACATTATATGGCTGGTGCATATTATCACATGAACAGTCAGTATGAGTTGGTTTCTAAAATGGAACATAAAGCTGATAAAAAAGCATGGATTGAATTTTTTCCATATAAAAAAATTAAAGAGTTGATGAATAATGGTTTAACTACAGCAACTGATATTGCTGAGTATTTTAATGTTGAAGTATCTTATATGGCAAGATGTTTGAATTTTTATTATGATAATTCTCATGGTTTTAAAGATGATGATTTAAATATTTAGGTTTTTAAATATTATAATTAAATTATTATCTATTTATTATGTTTTATATAAATTAATATAAAAAAATAATTATTTTTTTATTGACCAAAAATAAAAATACCCTCAAATAACTTGAGAGTATGGTGCACCAGGAGGAATTCGAATCCCCGACCTCTCGGTTCGTAGCCGAACCCTCTACTATCAAAATAACAACTTTTGAAACACTTAATTTTCTAAGATTATATTTTGTAAGTATTGATATTACTAAATCTGATGAATTTTTTAAAAATTTAATATAGTTTAAATAAGTTTAAGAAAAATTGAAATAGTTTATTAAAAACTCACAATT
>CANQTJ010000132.1 GCA_947626705.1 uncultured Clostridia bacterium
CAAAGATTTTATAATGATGGTATACATGGTATTCAAGAAAGAAGAGTTATTTGGGATATTAGTGTTATAGCTTATATGATTAACAAAAAATGGTTTGAAACGCAAGAAGTTAGTTGCCCTAATATTAATGATGATACATCTTACGAATTAACAGAAGACAATCATAAAATAACAGTAGTTAATTATCTGAATGTTGATAAAATATATAAAGATTTATTTAAAAAATTAGGAGAAATATAATGTATTATTCAGAAATGAAACAAGAGTAAAACTTTAGCAAATGAATGGAATCTAGGCAAAAAGGAATGTGGCGCAACAAGTAATATTTGTGCATAGATATATCTATTTATAATTTTGGAAGAAAGTGAAAAAATTATTACTTGAAGTGTTTGATTTAGCAAAAAAAGATAATATGAAAAAATATACAGATATTAACAGATGAATCATGTAATTTTAAATTTTATGAAAACTGTGGATGTGAAAAAGTTTATGGAACTATTGTAAAAAATCAAGAATGTGGAAAATTAGGAAATATATAAAGTGAAAAGTTTTTTATATATGAAAAAAGTTATAAAATTAAAGGAGTATAAATATGAAATTAACAAGTAAAGAAGCATTACAAATGCTAGAAAATTTTAGAGGAACAACTCAAAGTGATAAATGGATAGACCATTGCATTTGTGTAGGAAATACAGCTGGAAAAATTGCTAAAGCCTTAACTAAAAAAGGGTATAATGTAGATATTGATAAAACAATAACACTAGGATATGTTCATGATATTGGTAAATATAACGGAGAATCTCATGGACATGAAATAAATGGATATAATTATTTAAAAGATAAAGGGTATGATGAAGAATACTGCAATATATGTATAACACATTCATATTTGAATAATGACATTATTTGTACAGCTGGAGGAGTTCCAAATCCACAAGATAAACCTTCTATAGCGGATTTTGTAAAAACACATAAATACACAATAGAAGAAAAATTAATAAACTTATGTGATTTAATGTGTCCACAAGGTGGAAAAGTATTTACAATAGATAAAAGGTTAATTGATCTTATGATTAGAAAAGGGGCTTATTCAAATACTCAATATCATATAAAAGAAACATATAAATTGAAGGAATTTTTTGATGATTTATTAGGATATAATTTATATGACTTATTTCCAGAGATAAAAGATAATTTATAAAATTAAATAGAGTAGAGTATAGTTTTATATGTAATTACTTAAAAGTAAAGAAATGAAAATAGGATTGCGAAAATTAAAGGCATAACTTTGTATAATAATTTTAACTAAATAAAAACAAATTTTCGCAAAAGTATTGCAATTCGTTTGAAATTATAATAAAATATCAATAAAAAAAGGAGATGATTTCAAATGAATAAACTAGATAGAAATGAGAATTATAGTAATAAGACTTTTGAAGATATTAAACATATTGATGAAAATGGTGATGAATTTTGGTATGCTAGAGAACTTATGCCTGTTTTACAATATTCAAATTGGCAGAATTTTGAAAAAATAATTCATAAAGCAATGATTTCTTGTAAGAATAGTAATATTAGTGTAATAGACCATTTTACTGATGTCAATAAAATGGTTCAAATTGGTTCAGGAGCTTATAGAGAGCAAATTGATTATGAATTAACTCGTTATGCTTGTTATTTAATAGCACAAAATGGAGATAGTAGAAAAAAAGTAATTAGTCTTGCGCAAACATATTTTGCAGTTCAAACTAGAAAACAAGAAATTAGCGAAAAAGAGTATATTTCATTAACAGAAGATGAAAAGAGGTTCTACCAAAGAAACTTAACAAAGAAAGGCAATTATTCACTTAATCAAACAGCCAAAAAAGCAGGAGTTAAAAATTTTGATAAATTTCATAATGCAGGATATAAAGGTTTATATAATGGAGAAACAGCTGATGATATTGCAAAAAGAAAAGGTTTAAGATATAGAGAAGATATTTTAGATAATATGGGAAGCGATGAACTTATAGCAAATTTATTTAGAATTTCTCAAACAGAACAAAAATTAAAGAAAGATAACATACAAAGTGAAAAAGAAGCTAATAAAACTCATTATAATATTGGTAAAAATATTAGAGAAGTAATAGCTAAAAATGGTGGAACTATGCCAGAAGATTTGCCAACACCTAAAAAAAGTTTAAAACAATTAGAAAAAGAAAATAAGAGAATTTTGCAAAAAACAGAAAAATAGAAAGTAAAACTATGTCTATAGTATTATAAATGGTAATATATGAAGATACAACGATTATCAAAGTTACAAATGAATATGGAGAAAATAATCTATATGCACAAAAAAAGCATATTAATAAATTAACCTAAAATTTTTTAAATGACTAAAAAATTCTTAGGTTAATTTTATATACTATAATAATTTAATTGAGTTAAAAAATAATTAACATTTATTTGTACTATATTAAGTACCTTTTAATTTAATTTGTAAATCACATAAAAATTCAAAAGCATTTTTAAAAGAGATATTATTCATATCTAAATTAACAATTGAATCTACAATATTTTTAATATTTTCATTATTTAAATAATCAGAATAATTTTCAATTTTACCGATAATTATTATCAATAATCTCAAAATCAATTTCATTTTGTTTTAATAAATTTATATAATGGTCTAAACGTTTTAGTGGAAATCCACATTTTACAACATTTTCATTTAAATTTGTAATCTTGAAGTCAAAAATTTGCGATAATTTTTTTGCATCATCTTGAAGTGCTATATAAAAAATTCCATTTTTAAATAGATATAATTTGTCTTTATTACTACATTTTAGTTTTGTATATTCAGAATATAATTTACTCAAATTTTCCTCCTAATATTACTCAAATTAAATTATTCTGATATTATAAAACAATCCAATATTATAATATCAAAAAAAATATAATGAATCAACCTAAAAATTAAAAAAAACAATTGCAAAACCAATAAAAATATGTTAAAATAACAATGTTAAAAATGAAAATAACAATTTTTAACAAATCTCTACTTAACTAAAAAGTTAGGTTTTATAATCCATAGGGAGGTGAAAATAATGAATAAATACGAAAGTGTTATCATTGTTAATCCAAATGTTGATGAAGCTGGTTTAAAAGCTTTAGAAGAAAAATTTACAGGATTAATTAATGAAAATGGAAAAGTTGAATCTGTTGAGAACATGGGCAAAAAAAGATTAGCTTATGAAATCAAAAAATTTAAAGAAGGTACATATATGTTATTTAACTTTGAAGCAAAACCAGATTCAATAGTAGAACTTGAGAGAGTCTATAGAATTACAGATGATATAATTAAATTTATCGTTGTAAAAAAATAATGATTGAAAATCAATAAAAATCATTATATTAAAATAAAAAAAGTGGGACCTAAATTAAAGTAAAAATAAAAGCATTCGTAAATTAGAAATTTTATAAATACTTCTAATTTATAATGAAACAAGTGAAAGGATGATAAAAATGAACAAAGTAATATTAATGGGAAGACTTACAAGAGATCCAGAAGTAAGATATACACAAACAAATAATACTCTAGTTGCTTCATTTAGTTTAGCAATAAATAGGAGATTTGTAAGACAAGGAGAGGAAAGACAAGCCGATTTTATAAATATTGTTGCTTGGAGCAAATTAGGAGAATTTTGCAGTAAATACTTTAAGAAAGGTCAACAAGTTGGAATAATAGGAAGAATTCAAACAAGAACATGGGATGATGATCAAGGAGTTAAGCATTATATAACAGAAGTTGTTGCTGAAGAAGCATATTTTGCAGATAGTAGAAGAGATGGAGATTCTAGTGCAGGAGATTTTGAAAATACTTTCGGAAACACAATGCCAGGAAGTATGGGAGCAGACTTTGAAACATCATCATCTACAGATGATTTACCATTTTAAATAGTTACGAGAGGGGGAAAATAACAAAATGGCAGATAAGAAACAAAAAAGAAATAATAATAAAAATTATGATGAAGATTATAATCCAAAATTCAGAAAACAAAGAAAAAAAGTTTGTATCTTATGTAG
>CANQTJ010000133.1 GCA_947626705.1 uncultured Clostridia bacterium
TTGTAGAATTAAATCTTCCAGAAATAGAAGGTAAAGTTCTAAATAGTCATTATGTGCAAATAGAAAGTAAAAATATGCTATCTGTTTCAATGAAAGTTGATGAAACTCAAATAAATAATATAGATATAGGAAAAGAAGCAACTATTGAAGTTACAGCAATAGATAAAAAATATACTGGATATATTACACATATAGGTAGCATTGCCACTAATGGAAAATTTGATGTAACAATAGAATTTGAAAATGATGGAAATGTAATGATAGGTATGACGGCAAGTGTTGAAATAAGTATATAAAAGTATCCTTAATATTATTTATTAAGTTTTCAATAATTTTTCAATGTTTAAATGATAAGATAATATTAATAAAAAAATAAAATGGAGGTAGAAAATGAAAAAGAAGATATTACCATTTATTATTGGTATTTTGATAGGAGCAATTATTACAACAGTAGGATTTTTAATTTATGAAAAAACAAATTCTAATAATATGATGCCTAATAGGGAAAGAACTGGAGAAATGATGAATCGTGGAGATGGAGAAACTCCACCAGATAGACCTGATGGAGAAGGAGGAATGAAATCTAATAGGCAAAAGAGTAATCAAAATACAACTGATAGTACATCAAATAGTATATAATATATTAGACCATTAAAAAAGAACTAATTATTTTATATTGTAATAATTAGTTCTTATTTTAATTGATTTATAAATTCCTTTAGCATTTCTTCCATTGATACGTTAAAAACTTTACATAGAGCATAAAATTCATATTCTTTTACAATTCTCTTGCCGGTTTCAATATATTGCAAAGAAGATTTTCTTATATCAATTCCAGTTGAAAGCATTATTTCATCAGATAATTTAGATAAAGACCAATTTTTTGACTCTCTATATTTCCTAACTTTAGAGCCTATTACATTCAGTTTATTTTCAAATTTTATTATATTATTCATAAAAATATTATTCCCTCTATTCGTATTTTTATTGATTTTATAATGAAATTATGATATTATTGATTTACTGGTAAATCGCTTTGCGATAAATTAACAAAAAAATTGTATGATAAAAAATATTGAAATAAAAACATGAAAAGATATAGAAATAGATTAAATAGGGAAACTAAAAAATTTGATTTTTAAAGGAAGGAGGAGGTAAGAAATGGAAGAATTAAAAGAAAATATTGTTAATGATATAGATTGTTTAGAAAATGAACAAAAAGAAAAAGAATTTATCGAAAACTTTATAAAATTATGGAGAAGTGTAATAGAAGATTTTTCAAAAGAAAATTATGAAAAGAAAATAATTCTTTTAGGTACAACATATTATAGTATAGAAAAAGATTTATGTAATATGCAAAAAATATATAATTTTATTGAATTAATTATTAAATATAAATATTTAGATGAAGAAATAAAATTATGTATTGATATGTATAAACAATCAATGGAGTCTTTGGAATTATATATTAATGCAGGAGTATTTATAGGATATATATTAGAACAACTTAAAATAAGAGAAAATGAAGATTACTATGAAACAATATTAGATATTTATGTTAATGCTCCTAATATAGTAGAAAAAGATTGCCAAATATTGGCTGTAAGTAAATTATTAGAATTAGATATTCCAGAAACAATAATAGCAATACAAAATTATACAAATGATATAATTGATAATGATAGTTTTAATTTCAACTATGATAACGATTATAGTGATTATGATAATAATAAATTTGATAATTAAGAGTGTAATCACTCTTTTTTTCTTTTTTATTATCACATTTATTTCAAAATTCAACTAATTTAGTAGCTTTTAATTTGCCTAAAATAGATTTTTATTGTATAATCATCTCAACAACAAATTACAATTATTTAAAAATACAATGTATATAAAATAAAAGAAAATGAGGAATATATATGAAAAGATATACACAAAACCAATTAGAAGAACTAGCTAATATTTTAAAAAAAGATGGAGTAATTAGTGTACCTACTGATACTGTATATGGAATATGTGCACGTATAAATTCAATAAAGGCATACAATAAACTAATGAATATAAAAAACAGACCATCTAATAAATCATTTCCTGTTATGTGTGCTAATGAAGAACAAATAAAAAGCCTTGCTATTGTAAATGAAAAAGCAGAAAAGTTGATACATGCATTTATGCCAGGTCCTATAACTTTAGTTTTAAACAAGAAACCAGAAACATTTAAATCCATAAATAATGCTGGATTAAGAGTTACTTCTGAAATTGCTATAAGAATAGCACCTACGAAAGTTTTAGAGGAATTGATTTATAAAGTTGGGAGTCCAATTTTTATGACTAGTGCCAATAAAAGCGGAGAATGTATATGTAAGGATTTAGATGAAATAGAAAAAATATGCCCAACTTTAGATGCAATGCTAGAAGGTAATGTATCATTTGGACAAGAAAGTACAATAATAGACTGTACATCAGAAAAAATAAAAATTCAAAGACTTGGTGTTATTCAAGAGGAACAAATTTTAAAAATACTTAAAGAATAAAATATAAAATAATATAATTTAGATATTCATATTATCCAAATACGATTTATTTAAAGCATAAATTAAATAAAAAAATATATATGAAAGGAAATATAATTATGGTAACATTTGATGATTTTATAAAATTAGATATAAGAGTTGGAACAATAATAGAAGCAAAATTTTTTGATAAGGCTAAAAAACCTGCATACCAATTAAAAATTGATTTTGGTAATGAAATTGGTATAAAAAAATCATCAGCTCAAATAACAGAATTATATAATATTGAGGATTTAATTGGAAAGCAAGTATTAGCAGTAGTTAATTTTCCAACAAGACAAATAGCCAATTTTATGTCAGAAGTATTAGTATTAGGTACTTATAGTAAAGATGGAGTAGTATTAGTTACTCCAGATAAAAAAGTATGTAATGGAGATAAATTAGGGTAAAATTACTACTTGTATTTTTTTCTCAAAAGTGTTAAAATATTAAAGTTGCAGAAATAAATATAATAAAAAAATATGCACAATATTACAGAAAGAAGGAGAGAAAATTGGAAAGAGAAGAAAATATACTAGGAAAAGAAAAAATTGGAAAATTAATAAGAAAATTTTCAATACCATGTATTATATCAATGTTAGTTAACTCTCTATACAACATTGTAGATCAAATTTTTATAGGATGGGGAGTAGGATATTTAGGAAATGGTGCAACAAATATAGTATTTCCATTAGTAATGATAGCATTATCATTTGCTTTAATGTTTGGAGATGGAACATCAGCTTATTTAAGCTTAAAATTAGGTGAAAAGAAAAAAGACGAAGCAGGAAAAGGCGTAGGAAATGGAATAATGACATGTATTATAGTATCAATTATATTTTGTGTCATTACACTATTATTTTTACCACAACTTTTAAATATATTTGGTTGTACAGATGCACTAAGGGAGTATGCTATAAGTTATGGAAGAATTATCGCTATAGGATTACCATTTATGATGGTTGGAACAGCTTTAAATTCTGTTATTAGAGCAGATGGAAGTCCAAAATATTCAATGACATCAATGGTAGCAGGTGCTGTTTTAAATATCATTTTGGACCCTATTTTCATTTTTGTGTTTAAAATGGGAGTAGAGGGAGCAGCAATTGCTACAATAATAAGTCAGTTTGTTACTTTTTTACTTAATATAATATATATTAAAAAATTTAAAACTATAACATTAAATAAAGAAGCATTAAAAATAAAATTAAATATTATTAAAAAAGTAGTTGTATTAGGAATAAGTAGCTTTATTACTCAAATGAGTTTTGTATTTGTAATGGCGGTAGAAAATAACTTACTAGCTAAATATGGAATGGAATCAAAATATGGTTCAGAAATACCAATTACGGTATTAGGAATAGTAATGAAAATAAGTCAAATATTAAATAGTATCATTATAGGAATTGCGGCAGGAACTCAACCAATATTTGGGTATAATTATGGAGCAAGAAAGTTTGAT
>CANQTJ010000134.1 GCA_947626705.1 uncultured Clostridia bacterium
AATATTCAAAAATCATATTGACAGACGTAATAGAATTTTATATACTTGAATTGCCAAAGTTCAAGAAATATCGTAAAAATATTAATAATACTGAATTGGACTCATGGATAAAATTTATAGAAAATCTAGAGGTGAGCGATATGAATGATACAAGTGAAAACACAAAAGCTATTCAAAAAGCAAAGAAAGTACTAGAAGAAATAAGTCAAGATGAGCATGAAAGATATTTAGCTGAGTTAAGAGAAAAATATATAATGGATCAAGCAGCTATAGAAGAAGCTGGATATGATAAAGGATATGATAAAGGATATGATAATGGCTTAAAAACCGGTATATCTCAAGAAAAATTAAATATTGCAAAAAATCTAAAAAAACAAAATATAGATATTGAAATTATAAGTAAAACAACTGGCTTAACAATAGAAGAAATTAAAAATTTATAATTATAAAATTTAAAATAATTTTATATGTGTTTGAAATATAAATTACAACCCTTAGTCTAATATTTTTATTAAAACTAAGGGTTAACCTTATTTTACTACTTTTTCTGCTCTGCCAACTTTTTTTCTAAATCCTGTTCAAATTTTGTAGTACAAATATATGTTGATAACATATACACTAATAATATTGTAGGAATTGTAAACTTACCAATTGGCATTCTTGTAATTGCCATTATACCCAATAAAACTAATTGTGCTAAAACAATTATTCCTATTGATTGTGTCAATATTTCTAAACTATTTAATTTATTATATCTAATTACTAAATATCCTAAAATAATTATTGTTGCTATTCCAAATGGAATAATGTATGGTTTTATTATATCTCTTCCTCTTATATGAGCAATATCTTCTATTTTTATATCTTCTGCATTTAATTCTAATTCATATTTTTCATTAATTTTTGTTATTAATTGTGTTTTTTGATCTTCTGTAATCTCCTTCGTTGTAATACTTACAGCATCTTCATAAACTTCAATTGCTTGTATTATTACAGGTTGTTTTTCAAATATTTCATTTGTAATTTCCCTAATATCTTTTTCTTCAAAATTTTTTCCTATATTTATTTCTACTTTTTTATTATCTTGATATTGTGTTTCAAAAGCAAGTCCTTTTACAAATATCATAATAATACCAACAATTATTATTATAGCAATTAATGATACTAAAATTTTTGTACTATTTTGTTTCATTTTTATTTTCTTTCCTTTCTTAAGTTATATTAGTATAAAATTAATAAAATTTCTTATTTTTCTTCAATTAATATTTTTAATAAACTTCTTGTAATAATTGCATTATAGATAGCAATTAAAGTTAATCCCCAGAATGATACCATTCCGAAACTACTTATAGGTATCCATTTTGCAAAACAAAATACTATAACCATTATACAAATTGGTATTATTCTAACGAAAAATTTATTGTATGTTTCTAATGTAGCTTTATTTACTTTGTTTTCTTTTTCTTCTTTTATATTTTTTTCTATATTATTAAGTAAAATAAATGTAAATATATAATCCAATATTAACATTGTAATTATTCCAAATATAGATTCTATTGAAACTATTACATTTGCGTATCTTATTAATAATGCTAACAATGCCATTAATCCAATATATGATATTCCAGCAATTAATCCTTTTAATTTGAACTTGATTACAATAAATACTATTGCAATAATAGCAACTACAGCAATTGCAATTTCTATTTTTAATAAATCTTGTTCATTTATATTTGATAAAATATATTCATTTTTGTCTAAATCATATTGTATTGGCAATTTTCCATTATCCAATATTACAGACATATTTTGTGCTTGTGTAATATAATCTTGTAATGTTGATGTATCTGCTGTTGCTGTTCCAACTGATAATTGAATCTTTCCATTTGTTATTGGTTCATCAAAATGTGTTGTTAAAATTTCTTGATCATCTATTTTCATTGTAATTGTTTTTTCTGTTTTTTCTTCTTCACTTTCAGTAGATGTTTCTTCTGTCTGCTCTGTTGTGTTTGTTTCCTCTGTTTGTTCTGTTGTATTTGTATCTGCTGAATTTGTTTCTGTTTCATTTTCAGTGGCAGTATTTTCTTCAACCGCATTAGTTTCTACATTGTTTGTATCTGTAGTGTTAGTGTTCTCTGTTTCTATATATGTTGTACTCATATCTTTTAATTTATTTTTACCATCTTTATTAAAAGCTATTTCTAAATATACTGTCGTTCCAGATGTCGTAGTATTATATAATACATCTGATGATTTTATATTATTATTATCCATTAATACTTCTTTTGTTTCACTATCTATTATTTCAAATTTTCCTAATGAATTTATATTTGATGCAACTGTATCTGCTGTTTCATCTTCTGGAATTTCTATTATTATTTCACCAGATATTTCATTTAAACTTACAGTATAATCTTGTATTCCTAATGATTTTAATCTTTTTTCAATAATTTCTTTTGATAGTTTATAGTTTTCTATAGTTTTTACTTCATCACTATTATTAGGTACTTGTTCTTTTGTATATCCATTTTGTGTTATTTCTTCATCTGTTGCTGTTTCTACTATATTTCCTTCACTATCTTTTATAACTTCTTTTGTTTCAGTATTTAATTTAAGTTTGATAGTTCTTGCTCCTTTTAATTGTTTTGAATATGTATAGTCTTTCAATACATTATATACTTGTCCTTTATTTATTTTATAAATACCTATAAAACTTATCATTGTAATTAATAATATAGCTAAAACTATTGTTAAAATTTTTACTATTTTAATTGTATTTATTTTATTCATTTTTTTATTTTCTTTCTTATTATCCATTTTATTTTGTTTTTTACTTTCTTCTTTCATTTTATTTCCTCCATACTATAATAATCTTGTATCATTTATTACTAATTCAAACCATATTTTCAAAAATTTTGCTGCATATTTACTCATCATTGTTCTATCCATAAAGATTTCAAAATAATCTAATACAGGACATATTTTATTGTCAATAGTCAAATTTAAAATTATTTTTCTTTCTTTTTCATCTAGCGTTAAATTAGCATTTGTTACTGCATAATTAACTCTATCATGTATATCAAAAGTTGAAAGATTTCTATTTACAACTCTTTCTCTGTGTACATCTGATTTATCAGCTAATATCAATGCAGCCGATATATCACTTATTGCATTTCCCGTATTTTCATCATGGTTTCCAATTGCCATCATTATTTCTGATCTCTCATCTACAGGCATTCCCATATCTTTTAATAAGTTATATGCTAATATTGCACCACTATGTGCATGATCTACTCTATTTATACAATTTCCTATATCATGCATATATCCAGCAATTCTTGCAAGTTCTACAGTTCTCTCTGGATATTGTAATTTTTCCAAAATATCTCCTGCTCTTTTTGAAACTATTGATATATGTCTATGCCCATGTTCTGTATACCCTAAAGCATTTAATTGTTTTTGTGCACCCTTTATTAAAGCATCTACTTCTGGATTTTCTTTAACGTCTTTTAAAGTTATCATTGTTTCCTCCTTCTTGTCTTTTAAATTTTATATTAAATATAAAAAAATATCAACTGTTTTTTTACTATTTTTTAATTTTTTTATAATATTTTTACTAATTTTATTATGTTTAAATATTTTAATTCTATTCAAAATAAGTATATTACAATATTTTTGCATTTAAATAACTTACATTTTCTGTTTTTGTTTGAGTATCAAATCTAAAAGTTTCTTACATATAAATTTTATTCTATTTTTTACCGAAACTTAAACTTCTAAATCTTTAAAACTTATTTTTTTGTTAAAATATTTTTGAACATTAAAATACCTCCTGTATATTTAGTCGTTCAACCAAATTATACATAAGGTATTTGTATTTGGCTAGTCTTTTTTTATTTTACCACGAAAAATTTAACTCATATTATACTAAATTTAAGTTTCGGTTTTTTGCAAAAAATAATTTTAAAAAGTAAATAGAATTGGTAAAATATGTATAT
>CANQTJ010000135.1 GCA_947626705.1 uncultured Clostridia bacterium
TGGAATATCAGGCAATGCTGGACAGTGTAATTATTCCGCTTCTAAATCTGGAATAATAGGATTTACAAAAAGTATTGCAAAAGAACTTGCAAGTAGAAATATAATAGCTAATTGTGTAGCACCAGGCTTTATAGATACAGATATGACATCAGTATTAAATGATAATATTAAAGAAAATATATCTTCTCAAATTCCTTTAAAAAGAATGGGTAGTAGTGAGGAGGTAGCAAGTCTAGTTTATTTTTTAGCAAGTGAAGAAAATACATATATAACAGGTCAAGTTATTAATATAGATGGTGGTATGGTAATGTAAAAAATAGTAGAATAAAGCCGGAGGACAGAGCCCTCCAGCTTAGTAGTGAAAAATTTATTATTCAAGTTTTATTACAACGAGTATGACTTCTACATTAGATGTAGACGGACAACATTGCAACTGCATCTCAGTTTCCTGATAAAATATAATTTCAGGACTATATCCTAAGATTGGTCTAAATATTACATCAGACAAATAATCTTTTGATATACTTTGAGATTTTGGTAGTGATATCATTACCTCTTTGGTTTCGTTATCAAAAAGCTTTGCAATTTGAATTTGCTTTTTGATGCTTTTCCTTAACATATCCCGTTGTTTCTTAAATAATTTCTCACTGTTACTCATGTAGTACCTCCAAATTGTATTTTTATAAATATATTATAACACGAATTATAAAGATAGTCAAAAGATATATAGTATTCTATGCTTTATATTATAGGAAAATCGAAGAACTTTCCTATAATATAAAAAAATTAAAATAAAAAAGGAAGGAAAAAAATATGGAAAAAAGAGTAGTAATAACAGGTTTAGGGGCAATAACTCCAATAGGAAATAATGTAAACGATTTCTGGAATGGAATAAAGTCAGGCAAGTGTGGCATACAAGAAATTACTGAATTTGATACAACAAATTACAAAGTAAAACTAGCAGGAGAAGTAAAAGACTACAATCCAGAAGAATATTTTGATAAAAGAAGTTGTAAAAGATTAGACAAATTTGCACAATTTGCAATAATTGCTACTAAAGAAGCTATGAAGGATAGTCAAATTAATCCAGAAAATACAGATATGACAAGAGTGGGTGTAATTATAAGCTCAGGAATAGGAGGACTTTCAACAATAGAAAAGGAAAATAAAAATATAATAGAAAAAGGACCAGATAGAGTATCTCCTATGTATATACCAATGTGCATAAGTAATATGGCAGCAGGAAATGTTGCAATAGAAATAGGTGCAAAAGGAGAATCAATTTCAATTGTAACTGCATGTGCAAGTGGAACACACTCAATAGGCGAAGCATACAGAATGATAAAACACGGATATGAAGATATAATTTTTGCAGGGGGAACAGAGGCATCAATTACTCCATCAGGCATAGCAGGTTTTACAAATATAAAGGCATTAACACAAGAGATTAATCCTAACAGAGCTAGTATACCGTTTGATAAAGAAAGAAATGGATTTGTAATGGGAGAAGGTGCTGGAATTTTAGTTTTAGAAGAACTAGAACATGCTAAATCAAGAAATGCAAAGATATATGCAGAAGTTGTTGGCTATGGTGCAACATCAGATGCTTATCATATTACATCACCATCACCAGATGGAGAAGGAGCCGCAAGAGCTATGATAAGAGCTATAGAAGATGCTAAAATTAGCCCAGAAGATATTACATATATAAATGCACACGGAACTTCAACACATCTAAATGATGCAGGAGAAACTTTGGCAATAAAAATGGCTTTAGGAGAAGCAAGTAAAAAAGTAATGGTAAGTTCAACAAAAGGAAATACAGGTCATCTTTTAGGCGCAGCAGGAGGAATAGAAGCTGTTATATGTACTAAAGCAATAGAAGATGATTTTATACCTCCAACAATTAATTATAAAGTAGCAGATGAAGAATGTGATTTAGATATAGTTCCAAATGAAGGTAGAAAAAAAGAAATTAACTATGCAATGTCAAACTCTTTAGGATTTGGAGGACATAATAGTTCAATAATATTAAAAAAGTATAAAGGTTAATATTAATTATTATTACAAGGAGGTTATGATGGATTACGAACAAATTAAAAAGTTAATTGATGATATGGGTACTGCAAAAATTGATGAGTTAGAAATAGAATTTCCAGAAGGAATGAAAATTAGTATGAAAAAAAATACTAATAATGTAGTTATGCAAACAAATGAACATCAACAAATAATACCATCTACCATAAATACAATACCAACAGTACAAGTAAATAACGAAAATAATATTATAAAAGAAGAAAACTCTATTGAAGATTGCAAAATAATAAAATCACCAATGGTAGGCACATTTTATTCAAAACCAGCACCTGATAAAGATGAATTTGTTAGAGTTGGAGATATTGTAAAAAAAGGTCAAGTAGTTTGTATAGTTGAAGCTATGAAATTAATGAATGAAATAGAGTCAGAATTTGATGGAAAAGTAATTGAAATTTGCGTAAAAGATGGAGATGTTGTTGAATATGGTATGCCATTATTTAAGATAAAAAACAAAACTAACTAAGAATATAAAATAAATTTCATAGAAAAAAATATATACGTAATAAACTGTATAAATACTATTGATAATGGAGTTTTGTGTTTTAAAGAAAGGAATGGTAAGTATAATGTTAAATAAAGAACAAATAAAAAAAATAATTCCACAAAGAGAACCATTTTTAATGATTGATGAAGTAGAAGAATATATACCAGGAGAAAGTTGCATAGCATATAAACACATTGATAAAGATGAATATTATTTTAAAGGACATTTTCCTGGAAATCCAATAATGCCAGGAGTATTAATGGTAGAGGCATTAGCACAAGCAGGAGCTGTTGCAATACTTTCAATGAAAGAAAATCAAGGAAAAAATGCTTTATTTGGGGGAATTAATAATTTAAAGTTTAAAAAACAAGTAATTCCTGGAGAAACGCTAAAATTGGAAGTTAAAATTATAAAGAAAAAAGGACCTATTGGAATAGGAGAAGCTATAGCAACAGTAGATGGAAAAATAGCTGTAAAAGGAGAATTAACTTTTGCTATTGTTTAATATATTTTATTAGAAAGATTATATCAAATAAAACTAAACAAAGGAGATAAAAATGTTAAAAAAAGTTTTAATAGCAAATCGTGGGGAAATAGCAGTAAGAATTATAAGGGCATGTAGAGAAATGGGAATAAGAACTGTGGCTGTTTATTCAGAAGCTGATAAAAATTCATTACATAAAGAATTAGCAGATGAATCAGTTTGCATTGGACCTGCTATTTCTAACAAAAGTTATTTGAATGTTAAATCTATTATAGAAACAGCATGTTTAAAAGGTTGTGATAGTATACACCCTGGATATGGCTTTTTATCTGAAAATAGTAGTTTTGCAAAAATGTGTAATGAAATAGGAATTAAATTTATTGGCCCATCAAGTGAAATGATAGAATTAATGGGAAATAAGTCAAAGGCAAAAGAAACGATGAAAAATGCAGGAGTTCCTGTTGTACCAGGTTCAAATGGAATAGTAGATAATGTATTAGAAGCGGTAAAAGTTGCATTAAAAATAGGTTATCCAGTAATATTAAAAGCATCATCTGGTGGTGGTGGAAAAGGAATTAGAGTAGCATATAATGAAGAAGATTTAGTAAAATACTATGATATTGTAAGACAAGAAGCAAAAATATCTTTTAATGATGATTCTCTATATATAGAAAAATTTATAGAAAATCCAAGACATATAGAAGTTCAAATATTAGCAGATGAATATGGAAATTGCATTCATTTAGGAGAAAGAGATTGTACAGTACAAAGAAAAAATCAAAAAATGTTAGAAGAAACACCATCAAGTATTATATCAGAAAAATTAAGACAAAAAATGGGTAAGATAGCAGTTACAGCTATAAAGCAAGTAGGATATAGTAATATAGGTACAATAGAATTTTTAGTTGATAAAAATAAA
>CANQTJ010000136.1 GCA_947626705.1 uncultured Clostridia bacterium
TTTTCTGGTAAATCTCCATTACTTTTCATATAATCTGCATACTCTTTTAATATTGCATCTTCTTTTTCTTGTGCATTCTTATATTTTTCTTTTGCCAGTTTTGCATTTTCAAATAGCCCATTTCCTGTTAATTGGGCTATGGATATTCCTGCCAATATTAACAAAATTATGATTGTTATCACTAATGCTACTAATGTTATTCCCCTTTTTTCTTTATACATTTTTTTGTTTAATTTCATTTATTTTCCCCTTTCTTCTTTTGTTTATTTTGTGCAGTTTTTATAGTTATTATGTAGTCCTGTTATTAGTTTTTTCATTTTAAATTTTATCATTATAAAATTTTTTTGTAAATACTTTTTATAAAAGTAAGCGCTAGAAGAAAAGGCGTACTTGAAAACCTCGCTAGATGAGTAGTATTATGAAGATACAAAAATCAAAGGAGGTTTTAATAATGAGAAATTATAGTGAAGAAGAAAAAAGGTTACATCTAGATCGATATAAAGTTAGTGGAAAATCAAAAACGGAATATGCAAGAGCAAATGATATTCCAGAAGCAACATTTAGAGCATGGGTAAAAGATGAAATATATTCAAATTATGGACTACTTGAAACAGCAACTGATGAAAATGCTATAACAAAAGTAATAAAGCCAATAATATTTGTAAATGAAAATATAAGGATTGAGTTACGAGATGGATATGATAAAGAATTCTTAAAAAGGATAGTAGAGGTGCTTATAAATGATAAATAAATTATTAAGTGACATATCAACAATATATATAGCTTATGGAGCAACAGATTTTAGAAAGCAAATAAGCTCATTAAGTACAGAAATAAAAACAAAATTTAATCTTAATCCTTATAAAAATGCAGCATTCATATTTTGTAACAAAAAAAGAAATAGTATAAAAGTATTATGTTATGATAAAAATGGATTTGTATTAGCACAAAAGACATTGTTAGATACAGAGAAAATGAAGTTTCAATGGCCAAGAAATTCAAAAGAATTAAAAAATATAAGTAAACAACAATTAAATTGGTTATTATCAGGATTAAAAGTAGAACAAAAAACAAGTTTTAAAGATATACAATTAGACTTAGAGAATACAGCAAATTAAGTTACAAAACAGCAACTAAAAATTCACACAGAATTCACTAAAAATCATTGAAATATCAAGGTTTTTATGATATTATATCAATATAAAAAAGAGAAAGAAAGTAGAGAGAAAAATGAGTCAAAAAACATATGAAGAATTAGTTGCAGAAAACCAAAAATTATATTCTGAAAATAGAGAATTAAAGCAAGAAAATACAGAATTAAAAATAACAGTAGAGAATCAACAAATACATATAAACACACTAAATAGATATATATTTGGTTCCAAAAGAGAAAATACACCAAAAGAAGAAAACATTGTAGAAGGAACGCAATGTTCAATATTTGGAGAAATAAAAGACGAAGGACTAAAACAACAAGTAGCAGAAAAAACAGAAGAAATTATAGTTCATAGAAAGAAAAAAGCAAAAAAAGTTGCATCAGGAATAAAAAAATCAGAATTAAAAAATATAGAAAAAGAAACAATCATCGTCAAATTAGAAGATGAAGATTTAGTGTGCCCAAAATGTGAAGGAGATTTAAAGAAAATAGGAACAGAGATAGTAAGACAAGAAATACAATATGTTCCAGCAAAATTAAAAATGGTAACATATGTAAAAGAAGTATATAAATGTACAAAATGTGAAACCAAAAATGGAGAAAACGAAACAGCAACAATAATAAAAACTAAAACACCAAGAGCATTACTAGCTCATTCATTTGCTTCAAGTTCATTAGCAACAGAAGTAATATATCAAAAATACTATATGGGAGTACCATTATATAGGCAAGAAAAAGTATGGGATGATAGAGGATTAATACTACCAAGAAGTATGACAGCGAACTGGTGCATAAAATTATCTCAATATTATTTTGAACCAATATATGATTTTATGCTAAAGAAATTAAAAGAAGAAAGTGAGTTATTACATGCAGATGAGACAACAATGCAATGTAATAAAGAGACAGGGAAAAAAGCATCAAGTAATTCATATATGTGGATTTTAGCATCAGGAGAATTAGAAAAAAAGAAAGGAGTAATATTTAAATATTCAAAAAGCAGAAGTGCGGAAGTAGCAGAAAACCTACTGAAAGGGTATAAAAAAATATTAATAACAGATGGATACTCTGGATACAATATTTTAGAAAAAGAAGTAAATAGAGCAGAATGCTGGGCACATACAAGAAGATACTTTTATGAAAGTGTGCCATTAGATGAACACAAAAAAATGATACAAACAGCAGAAGGTTATCAAGGAGTAAAATATATAGACGAACTGTTTGAAGAAGAAAGAAAAATAGAAGAACTGCCAGTAGAAGAAAAAGTAGAAAAAAGGCAAGAAAAGTCGGCTCCCATCTTAAAAAAATTCTATGAATGGGTTTATTCAACGAACGAAAAATATGTAACGAATACAAAGTTAAAAAAAGCGCTAACATACGCAATAAACCAAAAAGAAAATTTAAGCAAATTTTTAGAAGATGGACGAATTCCACTAACTAATTCAAAAGCAGAAAGAGCAATAAGACCATTTGCAGTACATAGAAAAAATTGGTTATTTGCAGATACAGAAGAAGGAGCAAAAGCAAATGCAATATATTATAGTATAATAGAGTCAGCAAAAGTAAACCACTTGAACATATATAAGTACATAAAATATTTATTAGATAAGTTGTCACAATTAGAAGAAGCGCAAGAAGAAAAGGAAATAGAAAAGTATCTACCATGGTCAAAGGATTTACCAGAGGAAATATTAAATTATGAAGGTACATATAAGGAAATAAATTTAGAATAAAATTAAGAAACCTCAAGCTACGTCCATATAGGATAAGCTGAGGTTTTTAAGTACGCCTTTTCTTCTAGCGCTTACTTTATAAAAATTTATTATATTCAAAATGTAACAAAATTTTCTCATATAAAAAAAAGAAATGCTAATCTTTAAACATCTCTTTTATTCATTTTTTCAGTTATTAATTTTTTTATTATTTACATCTATATGATATTTTATTTATATTACTAAAACTCTAAACAACAGTTTTACTTAATATAAAGTACTACACGGAAACCAATGTTAAAACTAGAGCTATTAACAGTATAAACACCATAGCGGTAGCAAACTGAAAAATCATTGTATGCATTGATACAACTCCCTCCACGAAACACACGATATTGATTATCAGATTTATAATGTGAGTCTTCTTCTGTCCATTCCCATAAACTACCTGCTACATCAAACGTATGATATTTATGTGTATAATCACTCGCACCTGTTGTTAGTAGATCTGCCTTAAAATTGTCTATATTATATAAACTTGTTTCTCCTTCTGTTATTTCTTTATTAAATACTGGTAAATACCAATTAGGTGAAGAATAATATGCTATTGCTAATCTTCCTTTATATTTTATTTGTGTATTTCTATAATTTCCCCAATTGTCAGAACTTGTTAAATCTATATCTGTTAAATCTGTCTTTTCTACTATTTTATTCAACATTACGTCCCATTGTGTTCCTGTTATTAATCCACTACTTACATAATTGTTATTATACATGCTCTCTGCATTTTTCTTTGCATGATTCCAATCTATAAACATCCATGGAATTTGTCCTGCTCTACTTTGTGGTAAACCATCTTTATTATATATTGAATTTAGCTGTTGTTGCGTTTCTGTAAATTCTTTAATATCAGTTGCAAGTCCTGCCTCATATCTTGCTACGTAAAATCCTCCGTATTTTTTTATTTGTAGTGTTTCTCCATTTTCAACTGTTGTTTCCCAATTTGAGCTTTGTAATGTTGTACCTGTTTGTGTTTGGTTATTCCAAGTAGTACATTTTTTATATTCATCTAATGTACATGGTATCCATAC
>CANQTJ010000137.1 GCA_947626705.1 uncultured Clostridia bacterium
TCAACTCCATGTGCCCCAACCCATACAATCAATAATGAAATACTATTCATTATTAACATTAATATAGGCATCATAAAACTCATAGCTCTATTTACAAATAAATTTGTTTTTGTTAAATCTATATTAGCTAAATCAAATCTTTTTTCCTCTCTTTCTTCTGTGTTAAAGGCTCTAATAACTGGTAACCCTGTTAATATTTCTCTAGAAACTAGATTTAATTTATCTATTAAATCTTGTAATTTTTTAAACTTAGGCATTGCAATTGTAAATAAAGTTCCCACTACAAATAATATAGCTAAAATAGCCACTCCAATAATCCAAGCCATTGAATTATCACTTTGGTTTAATACTCTTAAAAATCCTCCAATTCCCATAATTGGTGCATATATAACAACTCTAAATAACATTCCTATTAAGTTCTGTATTTGTTGTATATCATTTGTTGAACGGGTAATTAATGAGGCTGTACTATATTCTGAAAATTCTTTATTGGAGAAACTCAATACTTTTTTAAATACCTTTTCTCTCAATGTTTTTGCAAGTTTTGCTCCAACTTTTGCAGATAATAACATAATTGTTATAGCAGAAACCATTATGATTAATGATATTCCTAACATTTTTAAACCAGAAATTATTATGTATCTATTTTGTAAATTGTCTGTATTTACTCCCATAGCTTTATATTCTTGTTTTACCATTTGAATTGCAGATTGCTCTAATATACTATCTTGCATATTATTAAGTTGTTCATCTATTCCTGAAGTTATTTTACTTAATTGTTCATCTGGCATTCCTTTTAAAATATCTATTAGATTTGAATTTTCAATTGTAGCTTTTTGTTGCTGTAATACTTCAGGTGGCATTTGCGTTAACATTTGTTTTTTTAATTGTTCTTGCATTTCTTCATTTTGTAAATAACTTATTATCGTTAAAGGTTTTGCCATTATATTGTTTAAATTTTCTTTTTCATCTTCTGATAATTTTTTTATTTTGTATAATGTTTCATTTTCTAATGCTGGATATTCTTTTACCAATTTTTTATATTCGTCTTCTTCTAAATTGCTTTTTGAAATTTCTTCATAAGATGATAATATGGTTTCATCTTCTTGTGTAAATATCAGTAAATTTTCTATTGTACTTTTTCTAATTACATCTGGTGTAACTTCTTCTATACCTCCATTTTGAATTCCAACATTTACTATTTTTGATGTATAATCTGGAAGTGTTAAATCACACGTTGCTTGAACTATTAATAATACTACTATTATTAATACTGATATCCATGATTCTTTTAAATTTTTTAATGTTTTTAGCATATTTTTTCCTCCTATTATTTATTATTATTATGTACTTAAATTAAATTTTGTTCTATTTTGAAATTTTATAAAATTACTTATTTTTCTTTTATTTCATAATTCCATATTTTAAAAATTCTATTTGTTTTAAATAATCATTTCTAGCTTCTTCTTTAGATTCATATTTAAAACTCATAACTATTGCCTTTTTGGTAATTGTAAATAAAATCTTTTCTATTGTTTCAATATCTTCTTTTGATTTTATTTTTAAATTTTTTGTATCAATAATATCAATAAAATTCTTTATTGATATTATATTGTTTTTGATAATTTTTTTTGAAAAAAGATAATCTTCACTTGTTTTTATATTTTCATAAATCTTTTTATAAAAATCTGTATCTTGATTTTGAACACAATCATTTGTCATACAATCATACATTGATATAAAAAATTTAAAAATATCTCCTTTAGCTTTTATTATATCCTCTTTTATTTTTTTATTAGTGTCTTCAAAATGTTTGTTTAAAATATATCCTAGTAAATCTTCTTTATCTTCAAAATATTGATAAAAGCTACCTCTTGCTATTTCTGCATCTTCGACTATATTTTTTATAGACACTTCTTCTAAAGGTACTCTTGAGAATTCTTTTTTTGCTGATAGTATTATTTTTTCTTTTTTTTCATTTGAAAGTTTTAAAAAAGTTTCTTTTGGCATTTTTTCTTTTCTCCTATAAATATTATTTACATCATAAATGACACTATGTCATATATTATATATGACATAGTGTCATTTGTCAATAAATAAATATCTTTTAGTTTAGATTTTTTCATAATTTATTATTTTGAAAAAAGATATTCTATAATTTTAAAAACCGAAACTTAAAAAAACTTGCAATTTTATGTAAAATATACTATAATATATTCATAGTAATACATTTTTATATGCATTTTCTTTGGATAATAATATTCGGAGGAAATGTCCTCCGTTTATTATAATATTTTATAATAAGGAGGAAACAATCATGAAAAAACTGTTAGCATTAATTGAGGAGCAACTGAGGGATGTTAATACAGTTGTAACTTGCCCAATATGTGGAAAACGGCAATTGTTCGAATTGAAAGACCTTAGCAAAATCCGTCTTGGTAATGAAACTATGTACACAGGCACTGGCGGAATGCCAATGATTCAATGTGAACACTGTCAAGCAGAAGGCAAGACAACTTTAATCCTTTTGAATGAGCGTTTTTACAATGAGATAGCGAATGTTATTATTAATGCTATCTATGAACAAACCCCAAAATATGTTGACGCCGACTATGACAATACTACGATATGTGTATCCAAATAGGCTGAATGTCATTAGTTGGGTGGTGTTAAAATAATTCATGAAACAACCCCTGACAACTTAATTGTTAGGGGTTAATACCATATAATCTTTTTCTATATGCTCTATATGTATAAAATTTAATATATTATATCCTTATAAATTACATCTTCCTAAATACACCACATACTTTTCCTAAAATTTCACATGTTGGCACTATTATTGGATCCATTGTGCTATTTTCAGGTTGTAATCTTATATGGTCTTTTTCTTTATAAAATGTTTTTACAGTTGCTTCGTCTTCTATTAATGCAACTACTATTTCGCCATTATTAGCATCTTTTTGTTTTTTAACTAATATATAATCTCCATCTAATATTCCAGCTTCTATCATACTTTCTCCTCTAACAGTTAGCATAAAGCAATCAGAATTTCCAACAAAATCTATTGGAATTGGGAATGTATCTGTTATATTTTCTACTGCTAATATTGGAGCTCCTGCTGTTATTTTTCCTACAACTGGAACTTCTACTAATTCTTTTTGTGTATAGAAGTCCTTTGATGAAGTCTTTTTTGCTTCTCCATCTGTTCCTTTTAATAACCTTAGTGTTCTTCCTTTTTTATCTTGTTTTTTAATATAGCCTTTATCTTCTAATCTTGCTAAATAACCGTGTACTGTTGCTGTTGAACTTAGTCCGAACTGCTTTTCCTATTTCTCTTACTGATGGTGGGTACCCTACATTCATTATTTGTTTTTCAATATATCGTAATATTGATTTTTCTCTACCATTTAATTCTGGTCTTTTTCTTGGCATATATATCACTCCATTTCTCTTTTTTGTTATCATATCATACAAACAAAAAAATGTCAAACATATTTTTGTATTTTTAATAAAAAACCTCTTATACTCTATTAGCAAAAGTAAAAGAGGTTTTTTTAATTAGATTTTTTAATATTCTTTATTGTTCTTATTCTTTTTATTTAAATCTTTTTCCTTTTTTATGCTTTTCTTTTTTTGTTTCTTGCTCATAATATTCATCTTGCATATCTTCGTATTCGACGTTATTTTCAAATTCATCTTCAAAATTATTATCATTCTGATAATTATTATTTTCATAATAATTGTTATTTTCATAATTGTCTTCATCATAATTATACATTTCATCATCTTCTGAATCATATCTATTTCTATTTTTCTTTATTTTTACAACTATTACTGATACGACAATTATAAGAA
>CANQTJ010000138.1 GCA_947626705.1 uncultured Clostridia bacterium
ATTTTAGGACTAGTTTCAGACGGAGGAGTTCACAGCCATATAAGACATTTATTTGGATTATTAGAAATGGCTAAAAGAAGAGATTTTGAAGATGTATATGTACATTGCTTTTTAGATGGAAGAGATACACCACCAGCATCAGCTGAAAGCTATATAGCTCAACTACAAGAAAAAATGAAAGAAAAAGAAATAGGAAAAATTGCAACCTTATCAGGAAGATTTTATGCTATGGATAGGGATAAGAGATGGCAAAGAATTCAAAAATGTTATGATGCATTAGTAAATGGAGAAGGAATAAAAGCAGGAGATAGCATAAAAGCAATTGAAGATTCATATCAAAAAGAAATATTTGATGAATTTGTAGAGCCAACTGTAATTTGCAATGGAAATGATGAGCCTATTGCAAAAATAGAAAATAATGATTCAGTTATATTTTTCAACTTTAGACCAGATAGAGCGAGAGAAATAACAAGAGCTTTAGTTGATCCGCAATTTAATGAATTTGAAACAAAGAAAATGAATTTATATTATGTATGTTTTACAAGTTATGATGAAACAATGCCAAATGTACAAGTTGCCTTTAAAAAACAAGCTTTAAAAAATACATTTGGTGAAGTAATAGCAAATAATAAAAAGACACAATTAAGAATTGCAGAAACAGAAAAATATGCGCATGTAACATTTTTCTTTAATGGTGGAGAAGAAAAACAATATGAAGGAGAAGACAGAATATTAGTACCATCACCAAAAGTAGAAACTTATGATATGAAGCCAGAAATGAGTGCTTACGAAGTTACAGAAAAGGTATGTGAAGCTCTAGAAAATGAAAAATATGATGTAGTTATATTAAATTATGCAAATACAGATATGGTTGGACATACTGGAAGTCTAGAAGCAGCAATAAAAGCTGTTGAAACAGTAGATGAATGTGTAGGAAAAGTTGTTAAAATTATAGAAGAAAAAAAAGGAAATTTAATAATAACAGCTGACCATGGAAATGCAGAACAAATGATAGATTATAAAACTGGTGAACCACATACAGCACATACAACAAATCCAGTTCCAATAATATTAATAACAGAAAATAATAATATAAAATTAAAAGAAAATGGAAAATTAGCAGATTTAGCACCAACAATGCTTGATTTAATGGGTATAGAAAAACCTGAGGAAATGACAGGTGAAAGTCTATTAATCAAAGAATAGGGGTAAATATGTTAAAACATACAAAGAAAATAAAAGATATGTACCAAGATATACAACAATGTATATTTTATATGATACCAGAAAAATGGGATAAAATGTATTTATATGCATCAGTATCAGACTTAATTGATGGACAAAAAACAGGGGAACTATTCTTTTATTATATTCCCAAAGGAATATTTAAGAAAAACCCTGTTAATGTCTATGAAATACCACAAAAATTTAATTTAGATGAAAAAGAATATCTAAGGCTAGTAAATATATTATATAAAAAGATAATTCAATTAAGAGATGAATTTAAAAAAATAGAAATTGTACCAACATGGACAAATTTGACAATAACAATAGAAGGAATAAAATTTAAAATAGAATATGATTATGAAGATTTAAATAAATCGAAATTTTCAAGCTATGAAAGGCATATAATATGGAGGTATAATAATTTAGGAATAAAAAAAGAACAGATGAATAAAAAAGAAAGGCAGATAATAGAAAGATATTTATTAGGAGAAAAAGTGGTAAGAAGACGAGAAAGATATGAAGAAGGCATATACATAAAAAATGTAAAAAATATTGTAGACTATGATACAGAAAATTATTCAAATGAACAAAATATAGAATATGTAGCGACTAAGAATGAAAATATTAAAAATCAGATTATTCTTTCTGCAAAACAGATTGAAGAAATAAAAAAATAATGATTTATAAATTAAGAAATATTAGTTATTTTATAATTTATAATGAGTAAAATGAAAGGAGCAAAAAATATGATTTATTCAAAAGAATTAGAAGGAATGTGTACAGTTGCAAAAGGAGTAGACCATGGACCAGCACCAATTCCAGAAGAAGGAAAATGGGTTAAAGCAAAGGAAATAAAAGATATATCAGGATTAACACATGGAATAGGATGGTGTGCACCACAACAAGGAGCATGTAAATTAACATTAAATGTAAAAGATGGAATAATTCAAGAAGCATTAATAGAAACAATAGGATGTTCAGGAATGACACACTCAGCTGCAATGGCAGGAGAAATATTAACAGGTAAAACAATATTAGAGGCACTAAATACAGACTTAGTATGTGATGCAATTAATACAGCAATGAGAGAATTATTTTTACAAATAGTATATGGAAGAACACAAACAGCATTCTCAGAAGGTGGTTTACCTGTAGGAGCAGGACTAGAAGATTTAGGAAAAGGACATACAAGTCAAGTAGGTACAATTTATTCAAGTACACTTAAAGGACCAAGATATTTAAATTTAACAGAAGGTTACATAGTAGAATTAGGATTGGATAAAGATGACCAAATAATTGGTTATAAATATGTTCATTTAGGAAAAATGATGGATAATATCAAAAAAGGAATTGACCCTAAAGAAGCAATTGAAAAAGCTTCTGGAACGTATGGAAGATTTGATGAAGCAGTTAAAAAAATAGATCCAAGAGAGGAATAAAATAATGAAAATATATTTTTCAGGCTCAATATATGGTGGTAGACAAAAACTAGATACATATAAGAAATTAATAAATGAATTAAAAAAATATGGTGAAATTTTAAATCCAGAAGTAATAGATGATAACATTTTAATAGATGAGAAAAAGCAATCAGACTATGATATTTTTGGAAACTTAGAAAAAGAAATGCAAGAAACGGACTTAATATTTGCTGAATTTACAGTACCATCATTAGGAGTAGGATATGAAATAGGATATGCAGACAAACTTGGTAAAAAAATAATAGGAATTTATGATAAAACTGTGATACCTAAAATAACGACTATGCTTAGAGGAAACAAAAGACTAAAAATTATTCCATATACAAATATAGATGAAATTATAAGTAATTTAGGTAATATAATAAAGGAGGAAAATTAAATGGCAGTAACATTTGAAAGTTATGAAAGAAGAATAGACCAAATAAAACCAGTAATGGAAAAATACGGAATAAAAGATTTCGAAGATGCATTAAAAATATGTACAGATAAAGGATTCAATCCTTATGAAATAGTAAAAGGAGTACAGCCAATATGTTTCGAAAATGCAGCATGGGCATATACTTTAGGAGCAGCAATAGCAATAAAAAAAGAATGTACAAAAGCAGCAGAGGCAGCGAGAGCAATAGGAGAAGGATTACAAGCATTTTGTATACCAGGTTCAGTAGCAGATGATAGAAAAGTAGGATTAGGACATGGAAACTTAGCATCAATGTTATTATCAGAAGAAACAAAATGTTTTGCATTTTTAGCAGGGCATGAAAGCTTTGCAGCAGCAGAAGGAGCAATAGGAATTGCAAAATCTGCAAATAAAGTTAGAAAACAACCATTAAGAGTAATATTAAATGGACTTGGAAAAGATGCTGCACAAGTAATCTCAAGAATAAATGGATTTACATACGTAAAAACAGAATTTGATTTCTTTACAGGAAAAGTAAACATTATAGAAGAAATAAAATATTCAGAAGGAGAAAGAAGTAAAGTAAGATGCTATGGTGCAAATGATGTTAGAGAAGGTGTAGCAATAATGCACATGGAGGGA
>CANQTJ010000139.1 GCA_947626705.1 uncultured Clostridia bacterium
TCTCCTGTAATAAATGATTCATCTAAATGTGCTTTTCCTGTTATTATCTCTCCATCTACTGCTATTTTTTCTCCTGCTTTTGCTACTATAATATCTCCTTTATGTATTTCATCAAGTGTAACTGTTTTTGTCTTTCCATCTATTTTTACAACTGCTGTATTAGGTGTAATTTTTACTAATTGCTGTATTGCTTCTTTTGTTTTATCTTTACTAATTCCATCTATATATCTACCAAGTTTTATGAAGTAAATTACAATTGCAGATGATTCAAAATATAAGTTCATTACTTGAGAGTGATTACCTTTAAATACACTGTACATATTAAAAATGCTATATAAAAAGCTTGTAATAGCTCCTATACTTACTAATGTATCCATATTAGGTGTTTTATGAATTAAATTCTTATATCCATTTTTTAAAATATCAAAACCATAAATTATGAAGCATATTGTTAATATGAGTAAGCTAATCATATAATTTGTAGTATTAGTATGCGGATTAAGAAACGATATCGTTGGTAATTTTAGCATATATCCCATCGAAATATACATTAAAATTATTGCTAATATTGTAAAAATTATAAATTTAATTTTTTCTTTTTTGCTCTTTTCTTCAATTTTTATTTCTTTAAATTCTCCTAAACTCTTAAATCCAGCTTCTTTTACAAATTCTTCAATTTTCTCTTGATTTAATATTTTACCATCGTATTCAATAGTAGCATTTGCCATTACGAGATTAACAGAAGCACTTGAAATTCCTTTTTGTTTGTTTAAATATTTTTCTAATCCATTAGAACAAGCACTACATGTCATTCCATCGATAGACAAGTTTAATTTTTTCATAATTAATCTTCCTTTACTTCAAATCCAATATCTTCAATTTTTTCTTTTAAAACACTTTCTTCTACTTCATTTTTTGAAGTAACTGTAACAATTCCTGTAGTATGGTCTGCTACTACATTTTCAACTCCCTCTATATTTTTCAAGGCATTTTGAACTCTATTTTCACATCCATTACAAACCATTCCTTCAACTTTTATTATTGTTTCTTTCATTTTTAATCTTCCTTTCTTTTTATAATTTATTTTATTATATATTAAAATATAGATTAATTCAACTAACTTATAAAAAATTTAATTCTATAGTATTATGTATAATTATATTAATTCAAATTTATCCTCTAAACACTCTTTAGAATTACAACCTACATATACCTTAAATGTTCCCTTTTCTGAAACATATTCTAAATCTTTATTCCAAAATTTAAGCATTTCCTCTGTTATTTCAAATTCTACTTTCTTTTTTTCATTTGCTTTAATTAATACCTTTTTAAACCCCTTCAACTCTTTTATAGGTCTTACTACATTTCCAAATAAATCTTGAATATATAACTGAACTATTTCTTTTGCATCAAATTTACCGCAATTCTTTACAGTAACAGAAACTGTTATTTTATCATATTTTCCCTTATGTAATATTGTAGAACTTAATTTTAAGTCTTTATATTCAAATTTAGAATATGATAATCCAAATCCAAAAGGATATTTAGGATAAATAGATGCGTCTTGATATCTAGATTCGAAACGTAAGTTGTTAATGTTAGGTCTTCCAGTATTATATTGATTATAATAAATTGGAATTTGCCCCTCATGTTCTGGAAAACACATATTCAATTTTCCAGATGGACTTTCATTTCCAAACAATATGTCCCAAATCGCTCTTGCTCCTTCTGTTCCTGGAAACCAGACATCCAAAATTGCATCAATTTTATTTTCTACTTCTTCTAATACCAGTGGTCGACCATTAAATAGTATCATTATTATTGGTTTGTTTAGAGTTTTTAATACATTAATTAAATTTATTTGAAGTTTTGGTAATCTTATACTAACTCTTGCATTTCCTTCTCCACTTTGTTTGTAATGCTCTCCAACTGCTAACACAATTATATCTGCATTCTTTGCTACTGTCATTGCCTCATTTAAATATTTCTTTTTTGTCTTTAATTCTTCTCCATTTTTTAACAATGGTTTTCCTTCTGATTTTAATATATAATTCATTTCTCTAGTTGTTAACATATTACTGCCTTTTGCATATAATATTTTTTCCTTTCCAATTCTTTCTTCTAATGCTTGTTTAATAGTTACAATATTTTCTCTTTCTGAAAACATTGACCATTCTCCAGTAATTGCAAAATTATCTGCATAAGGTCCTATTAATGCAATTTTTTGATTTTCTTTTATTGGTAATATATTTTTTTCATTTTTTAATAGTACAAATGTTTCTCGAGTTAGTTTTCTAGCTTCTTCTAAATTTTCTTTGTTAAGTAATATTTTCTTTTCTTTTTCTGCATTAGCATTGCCGTATGGATTTTCAAACAATTTTAATTCATTTTTTAATTTTAGTATTCTATATACAGCTTCATCAATTAAAGAAATAGTTAAAACATCTTCTTTTACTAATTCTTTCAAAAAATTACTGTAAACATTTGTTAACATATCAATATCTACACCAGCATTAATAGCTCTTAATGCTGCATCTTTTTTATCTTGTGAAACTCCATGTGAAATAGTTTCTTGTATTGCAGAATAATCGGAGATTACAATTCCATCAAATCCATATTCTCCTCTTAGTATTTCTCTTAAAAGCCATTTATTTATTGTTGCTGGAATACCATCTACAATATTAAATGATGTCATTATCATCTTTGCTTTTTCTTCTATACCTGATTTATAAGGACTTAAATAATATTGTCTTAATTCTCTTTCAGACATATCAACTTTATTATATTCTCTTCCTGATTCAACTGCTCCGTAGGCTGCAAAATGTTTTATACAAGCTACACAATTTCCTTCTTTTGAAATATCATTTCCTTGTATAGCATTTACCAATACTTTAGAATATATTTCATTTAAATATGTATCTTCTCCTCCTGTGGATTCCATTACTCTTCCCCATCTTGCATCTCTCACTACATCTACCATAGGATAGAAGTTAACATTTACTCCTGCTACACTTGCTTCTTTCATCGCAATTTGAGCACATCTTTTTACCACTTCTGTATTCCATGAACAACCTTGTGCTAATGGAATAGGAAATACAGTTTTATATCCATTAATTATGTCTGCCATAAACATTAAAGGAATTTTTAGCCTACTCTTTTCTAAGTATTTATCTTGTACTGTAATTACATTTTTTGCTCCAACTGTATTTATAATTGAACCAACTTTATATATCATATCTTCATTAATTCCTAATCTTGATATTGGACCTGTTTGAACATTCTCTTCTTCTAAAAAGAAATTTCCATTAACTTGTACAAGTTGTCCTATTTTTTCATCTAGAGTCATGTCATTTAATAAACTAATTAATTGTGACTTTGTCATAATTATCTCTCCTATCTATTGAAAAATTTAACAATTTATAATAATTTGTTTTTATGTAATTTATTTAACTTAACATAATTTATATGCTTCTAAATTTATTATATTATTTTTAAATATTATTTCAATGAATATTTTTTCCAAATATGACAGGATTTCCATCTACTATATAATTTACTTTTAGTTGGACACGCTATTACTATTTTTATAGATATAGTATTAAAAAAACAAGTGATTGTAGATATCTTCACTTGTTCTATAACTTGTAAGTTGTGGCTTAGATTGAATCTCAATCATTGTTCAAAAAGTTCATTACTAAATCTATTATTACATCTTTTTCTTTTGGATTTGATTCTGC
>CANQTJ010000140.1 GCA_947626705.1 uncultured Clostridia bacterium
AATTTTGAGCCTCTAGATGCCTTTCTTGCATCTACTAATTTTACTTTTGATGCATCTGGAATTATCATTACATATCCTACATAATTTTTTCCTGTTATTTTTTCAACTGTTATATTTTGTTGGTTTCCTGTAGGAAATTTAATTTTTATTTTGTTTGAATCTGAATTTTCATTATTCTCTACCTCTAATTTTTTTAATATTTCTTGAATTTCTTCATCTGATAAAAACCAAGTTGCTAAATATTGATGGTTCATAGTTGACATTGCTGTTTCTACCCATATTTCTTTATACTTTTGAAATATTGATGTTTTAAAGAATAGAAATATAAATACTACCATTAAAATTGTTAATATTAATATTATTTTAAAACTTAAAATTACTTTTTGTTTTATGGTTCTTTTTCTTTTATTTTTTGTTTTCTTATTTTTAGCTTTATTTTTATTATTATTATTTTGTTGTTGTGATTGCTTTTCGTGTAAATCATATTTATTATTTAATATTATATTTGTCATTGTATCTACGTCTGTTTTTTGCATTTTTCTACCTCTTAAATTTTATTACCTAAAATATTTTATTCTTATTTAAAAATATTGTCAATATGTTTTATTTTTTAAGTTTCGTTTTTTTAGTTTTTGGGGCTTTTGAAATACTCAAGATAATATATTTATAATATGAAATTTAGTATAAATAGTGGTTTTGAATATGATAAAAATTATTTCTTTGCACTTAATATTATACAAATTTTTTAGATAATTGCAAAAAAAGTCGAAAAATATTAAGTTTTTGCACTAGTAATGCAAAAACTTGACAAAATGACATTTGGACTATATAATTATATTGGGTGATAAAAATGATAAATAGAGAAGAATATTTAAATAAATTAGTAAAATTTAAAGATAAAGAATTAATAAAAGTAGTAACAGGTATAAGAAGATGTGGAAAGTCAACACTATTTGATTTATATATAGAATATTTGCTAAAAAATGGAGTTGAACAAGAACAAATAATAAGACTTAATTTAGAAGATCCCATATATTATGAAATAGATGGTTATTTAAAACTTTATAACTACATTAAAGAAAAAATGGATTCCAAAAAAATGAATTATATATTTATAGATGAAGTACAAAATGTTCCTGAATTTCAAAAAGCAGTTGATGGGCTATATATTCAAAAAAATGCAGATATTTATATAACTGGCTCAAATGCATACTTGCTTTCTGGAGAACTTGCAACATTACTATCAGGTAGATATATACAAATAAAAATGCTACCTTTATCATTTAAGGAATATAGCTCAGCAATGCCTAATGAAAATATAGATAGACTGTATCAAAAGTATATTTCTATAGGCTCATTTCCTTATACATTGAAATTAGATAGTATAGATGATGTAGATATGTATATAAGAGGAATATATGATTCTATAATATTGAAAGATGTTATGTCGAGGAAAAACTTTCAAGATATGCAAATGTTACAAAGTATAATAAATTTTATGTTAGATAATATTGGGAATTTATATTCTACAAATAAAATAGCTGATACTATGACATCGAATGGAAGAAAAATTAGTGTACATACAGTTGAAAGTTATTTAACTGCATTAACAGAATCATTTATATTCTATAAAGCTACTAGATATGACATCAAAGGAAAACAATATTTAAGAACAGGAGATAAGTATTATGTTTCTGATTTAGGACTAAGATACTTTTTATTAGGTAGAAAAGAAGATGGTAGAGGACATATACTTGAAAATGTTGTTTATTTAGAACTTTTAAGAAGGGGCTATGATGTATATATTGGAAAAGTAGATGAATATGAAATAGATTTTGTAGCTATAAACAGCAAAGGAATCGAGTATTATCAAGTAGCAGAAACAGTAAGAAATAAAGAAACACTAAATAGAGAATTAAGAACATTAGATATTATAAAAGACCATTATCCTAAATACTTACTAACAATGGATTTAGATCCTGAAACCTCTTATAATGGAATTAGAAAAAAGAATGTATTAGATTGGTTATTGGAAAAATAGTTATTCAAGGCGTTAGAGCTACTGGACGTTTTTGCTGACAAATAAAGACGCGGACTTTAAAATGTTCTAAATACTGAAAATGTTAATAATGTCCGCTTTTGTTCTTATAGAAATTTCGTCTTATTTATCTCTGTTCCTAAAAATAAAATGTAAAAACAAGCATATACCCACATCATTATCAACATTAAAGTTGTCAAACTTCCATAAGTAATAGAAAAACCTTTAAAAATATCTAAATATTTTGAAAATATAAAAGATATAACATTAAGACTAATAGCTCCGAAAATTGCACCTGGAAGTTGACTTTTAAAAGTAACTTTATGTTTTGGCATAAATTTATATATTAATAAAAAAATAACAAATATAATAAAAATAATTACAATTTGAGTTAACATTCCAGATATCCAAGTAAAGTTTTCTAATAATCCAAAATGCTTTTTTATTATTGTAATTAAAGTATTTCCAAAGACTAATACTACTAATCCTATAGTAATTAAAAGTATAAATATTATTGTTTGTATAATAGACATTAATTTTAAATATATTATAGAATTACTTTTTTTGTCTGTTATATTATAAACAAAATGTAATCCTTTTATTAAAGCCATAAGTCCTCTTCCTGCTGACCAAATGGTAAATAGAATAGAAACTGAAATAGTTCCTATAGATTTGGAATATACTTCTTTAATTATTCCAATTATAAAATCATTCATACTTGATGGTACTACTTTTGAAATTATATTAAATAATGTTTCTTGTTCAATACTTGTATATTGTATAAGCGTTATTAATAAAATTACAAATGGTATAAAAGACAATATTGTATAATATGCACATTGTGCTGAATATGCACTAATATTGTCATCACTTATATTAGTGCATATCTTTTTTAAAAATGTATAATGTTTACTAAAGTCTAAAATTTTCATTATTATTACTACTCCTTAGTTACAAATCTAGTTAGAAAAAAAGTTGTAATTTTTTAATTTTCTTTCTTGTCATCAATAATATTTCCTACCTTTTGTTTAATTTCATCTTTATGTTTTTTTACATTCTCTTTTATTTCATCTTTTTGAGTTTGTACTTGTCTTTTTATTTGTTTTTGTGTTTCTTTTATTTTAGTTTGAATAGATTGTATTGTAGGATATGCTTTTAATAATCTTCTATGTAAAGCTGATTTTCTTAATAAGATTTCTTTAACTTTTTTAGTTATTTCTTCTGTGTTATCTAATTCTTTTCCTACTTCTTTAGTTGTCTTTCTTACATAACTAATTACATTTGTTGATACTATATTATCAATTATAAATATTACAAAAAGTACACTTGATAAAATATTTAAAGCCATTATAGGTAACTTTTCTATTTTTTCAATAAGAAATGGATTTGATACATACATTATAAACATTCCTAATAATCCAAATGGTATTATTGTATTTAAACATACTCTTCCATTTATATTAAATTTTCTTTGACTATAATCCCACCATCTTGCATGATATATTTTTTCCATTAAATAACTTGTTAAATACTCTAAAGTACCACAAACTACAATTGCCATTATAAATAATGCTATTGGGTCATCTGTATACTTTTTTAATAAAAATGTTATTAATAT
>CANQTJ010000141.1 GCA_947626705.1 uncultured Clostridia bacterium
GATGCAATAGTTATTTTGTAGTAATTTTATTTTGTAGTATCTTCTTCTAAAAAATGATATTCCATTTATTTCTTCTCCTCATAAATAATTTTTATATTAAATCCTCATTGTATTTTATAAGTTTAATTGCACTATCTAAAGTTTCGGTACAACATAATTTCCCATGATTATCTACATATATTAATTCATAATTATCTGATATTTTCTTTGAAATATGTATATTTTTTGCAAAGACAATTTCATCTTTAAATTTGCAAACTTTATTTATGGTTCTTACCTCATAACCTTCTCTTCTAGATTTATATACAACATATTTAATTTTATTATCATTAATTTCCTTAATAGCGTTTTTATATGGCATTTCTTTATCAAAAACTATATAACATTCCTTGCATTTAGATGCTTTATCTAAAACTAATTCCATACCTTCAATTTCCGCTATTGCATTTTTTATAAAAATTTCCCAAAAATTATCAGCTAATCTTAAAGCATTAACAAAAGCCTCATTTTCTGTTATATCCTCGTTCCATTGCGGATTACATAATTTTATAAAATCTGGTGATATTTTGTTTTCAACAAGTTCAAATTGCATATTATCTGCTGCATCAATATTCTGTATTAACTCTTTATCTATATATTCAAATACTTTATTTATAGATTTAACACCTATTTTTTTCAAATATTCTTTGCCAAACTTTTTCCACAATAATCCTATTGAAGAATAAAAAATTCCATTATTTCTTTTTCCATTTCTATTTTTTTGATGGTGATCAAATTCTCCTAAACCTATATCATAGACTATTTTATTTTTCACACTAATTTTTTCTATACTTGGAATCCTTGCTAAAATAACATTATCAATTATTTTACTTAAAAAAATTGTTGATATTACATCATCAACATGAAATCTTCCTGAATGAGTTATACAATTTGACTCTTCAACTTTTTCGGTTAATCGTATATTTTTATAATTATTTTTAATCATTTTTTCCTCCATATACATTATACAGCAAAATCTAAAAATAGCAACATTTTATCTTGCATCATCATTATGATTATTACTAAAAATATTTATTTTTTCTCTATTTCTTCTATTTTCTTCCCTTAATGTTTTATTGCATCTAGTTTCATCTTATATGCAAATGCTTTTTCTGATGGTAACAATTTTCTTCTTTACGATTAACTGAGATAGTATCTCCATTAACAAATACACCATCTTTTTCATTTTCTCCTAATTATTCAGTTAATTCAATATAATCAACTACTTTATATGTACCTACTTTGCCAACCTCTGATACGCCAAAATATATTCGATTTATATTTGATTCTTTATTTATTAGAATTTCTTTATCTATATTTTCATACAATTCACTAACTTTTTCCTTATTATCGACATCTTGAAATAAAGTAGAATAAAATTTAAAGTTTTCTCCATCAAATCCTATTTTTTCAATATTATACTTTTCTTTTAAATGATCCAAAATCAAATTATGATATTCTCTTAACTCAGGTATTTCGTTGATATTCAACCATATAACACCTGACACCATTTCAATATCATACACTTTTAAATTCATTTTTTTATTATTTCTAAACATATTTTTAAAATCATTAATTATATTCTGATATTCTTCTGTGTCAAAAGAAGTCTTTAAGGAAATATGTTGTGGTAAAGTAAATGATTGCTCATTCACTTTATACTTCATATTATTTTTTTTACAATATTCTCTAATATAATCTTCATTTTCTTTGTCAATTCCTAATCCAATCCATAAATACATAATTTTAATCCTTTTCAATAATAACTTAAATCTTTCTATTATCATATTAGATACTACTACCACTGTAAAAATCAAGTTTATGTTGTGTTTTACTGCTAAATCAAATACATCTTTTCTAATAAGTGCTTTTAATTCTTTTTGTGCCTCTGTTTTTCTTCCAAAGATTTTATTTGAAACCTCTATACTATCATGATTAACTATATAAGAGCTTACCATTTCTGGTAAGCCCCTTTAGCATAAAATATGTGAATTGTCAATAATTGTTAAAAATTCCTGTACACTAAGATTTTATAAATTTTGAATAAATATGTATAAAAAATCAAAAAAAATTATACATATTAAAAGCTGTATGCTAATCCATCTAAAATTTCCCCACCAATTATTTCTCCAGTAGTAGCATCTACATAATATGTGAATGCTCCTTCTGTATATCTTTTTACAACATCATCTGTAAAATATTTATCATCATACTTTAACACTACTACCCAAGCATTTCTTAATTTTTCATCAACGGCATAATAATTACGTTTTGAATTATCAAAATTTTCATTTTGCATAGGTTCATAAAATTCCTTATAATTTTGCATTCTGCTATAAGCCTTATCATTCATTTTAACAATCTTCTTTTCGGCTTTTGTTTCTACTATTATCATATCTGTTATATTTTTATCATATTCTTGGGCTTTACTAATAGCTTCCTCCTTTGTAATAATATATTCGTTGTTTTCAAAAGGTTCATTTTTAGTAATTATAGATTCAAAACTATCTTCTAATCCAGTATCTAATATAATATCTACATACTGGTTACTATTTATTTGATTATCATATTTTTTGTTATATATAACTTCTAACCTATTACCTCTTGTTTGTTCTCCACCTTTTTTTACATCAGGTCCAACATCTACTTGAACTTTAGTAAATTCAAAACCATCTTTATCAAATCCAAATTGCTTAAAATACTTATCAGCAATTTCTTTTGCCTCTTCAAGAGTATATGCTTTGTTTTCATCTTGCTTAAATTCTTTGCAATTTCTTATTGCAAAAAATTTACCAGAGCTTCCTTTTATTGTTACTTCATATTCATTTTCAGTTATAAATAGATAATCTATATTATCATTATTATAAGTTTTTCTTTCTTCTTGTTTTATAATGTTTGAATTAAATCCAACTTCTTCTAATTTATTTATAGCAATTTCTTTTGCTTCATCTATTGTTATATTCTTTTTTCTTGTTTCATCTGTAATTTCATAATTAGGGTTAACTTTTTCTGGATTTTTCCAAATATTTTCAATTATTTTACTACTAGCAAAAACAACACCACTACAAGCTATTATTATTCCTGATATAATGGCAATATTCTTTATTAATATCTTTTTCATAATATCAACCTTTCTATTTATTGTATTATTTATAGAAGTAAAAATTGAATTTTTCCTTTTAAATGATTTATTCATATATTCCTTTTTGAATTTGTTTAATGCACCATTTAGTTCTAAATTATTGAAAAAATCTTTTTTCATTTCAAAATCCTCTTTTCTTTAATATTTTTTCAAGTTTTTTTCTAGTTCTATATAAACTAACTTTAACCTTTGATTTTGATATATTTAGACTGTTACAAATATATTTTATTGACTCATCATAAAAATAAAATCTTTTAAAAATATCAACATCATTATCTTTTAATTTATTCAATTCCTCAATTAATATATTATTTTCTTCTATATTTGAAACAATCATTTCAATATTTGAAATATCTGCCAAATTTTGATACTCTTCTATATCTTCAAAAATTTTTATATCTCTATACTTTTTCTTCAATAAGT
>CANQTJ010000142.1 GCA_947626705.1 uncultured Clostridia bacterium
ATGGTCCAATTAAAAAACCTCTATTTATAAATCTTTTATATTGTATTAATTTTCCAACAACTTCCATTATCCAACCTAAAAATGAATAGGCTATAAATAATAAAAAATATACTCTAATATCTATTCCAAAAATAATCATTCTTTTCCCCCTTATTTATATTAATTTCAACATCAATATTATTAATTTTATTGTTAGTGAACTGAACACTTTTATATTAAATTTTTTAAATTTCTAATCTGTCTGTAAATTTATCTTTTACTAATTCTTTTAATAATTTATTTTCTTGTTTTTCTAATTTATTATCTTCATTTACTATTTTTATAGCTACTTCTTGTGCTAATTTTAAAATATCCATATCTGTAAATAAATTAGCTATTTTAAAATCTGGTATACCATGTTGCATTGTTCCAAAAAAATCTCCTGAGCCTCTTAATTCTAAATCTTTTTGTGAAATAACAAATCCATCATTTGTTTCACACATTATTTTCATTCTTTCTTTAGTATTTTGTCCATTTCCATTATATTTTAATACACAATATGATTTATATTCTCCTCTTCCAACTCTACCTCTTAATTGGTGTAAAGCTGCTAATCCAAATCTTTGTGCATCTTCTATAACCATTATACTAGCATTTGGTACATCTACTCCAACCTCTATTACTGTTGTTGAAATAAGTATATTTATTTCCCCTTTTTTAAATCTAGACATTATTTCATCTTTTTCTTTTGGTTTCATCTTTCCATGTATGTACTCAACTTTGTATTCTTTAAAAGTTTGATTTTTGCATATTTCATACAATGTTAATACCGCTTTTAAATCTATGCCTTCATCTTCGCTTTCTTCTACTAATGGACATACTATATAGCATTGTCTACCTTCATTTACTTGTTTTTTTATAAAATTATTTATTCTTTCTTCCATTCTTTTTGTTACAGCATACGTTTCTATAGTCTTCCTGTTTGGTGGAAGTTCATCTATAATTGAGATATCTAAATCACCATATAATATTAATGCTAATGTTCTGGGAATTGGTGTAGCTGACATTACTATAACATCAGGATTTTTTCCTTTTTGTGCTATTTTAGTTCTTTGTTTTACTCCAAATCTATGTTGCTCATCTGTAACAACAAGACCTAAATTTTTAAATTCAACATTTTCTTCAATCATTGCATGTGTGCCTATTAATATGTCTATTTTCCCATCTTTCAATCTTTCTAAAATATTTTCTTTATTTTTCTTTGTTATTCCAGAAATTAATAATTCACATTTTATATTAAACTTATCTAATATATTCCTAAAATTATTTAAATGCTGTGTTGCAAGTATTGCTGTTGGTGCAAGTATTGCTACTTGATATCCTGATTTTACTGCCTTATATGCTGATATCATTGCAACAATCGTTTTTCCTGAACCTACATCACCCTGAAGAAGTCTGTTCATCGTTTTTTCTGATTCCATATTTTCATCAATTTCTTGAAGTACCCTTAATTGTGCTTTTGTTAAATTGAATGGTAAACTATTTATAACATCTGACATTTTTACATTTTTATCAAATGTAATTCCTTTTTTTTCTGTTAAATTATTGTTTTTTATCTGTAAAAGTGCCAGTTGCGTTGATAAAAGTTCTTCAAATACTAATCTCTTTCTTGCTTTTCTAAAATCTTCATAATTTTTTGGAAAATGTATATCATAATTTGCCTTTTTTATGTCTTGTAAGTTATATTCTTTTAATATATATTCTGGTAATGTTTCCTTTAATCCTCCTTCTTCATTTACTTTTTTTAATCCATTTTCTATAATTTTTCTGAGTGTGTTCTGAGTCAAACTAAATGTTAATGGGTAAATTGGTATTATTTTTCCTGTATTATTTGTATTTTCTATTTCGTCAAATACTGGTGAGTTAATACTTATTTTTCCATATTGATACTCTATTTTTCCAAAAAATCTATACTTTTTTCCGTATTTCAAATTTTGATTTTAAATATGATTGATTAAACCATATTACAGTAGCTTGTCCTGTTTCATCTCTAATTGCTAATTTTTGCATTGTCCTGCCTTTGCTTATTTTTGTATCTATAAATCTAGATACAACAATTGCTTCAATTACAGCTAATTCTCCATTTACGCATTCGCATATATTTTTAGGCTTACTTCTATCTTCATAACCTCTTGGATAATATGTAATTAAATCTTTTAATGTAAATATTCCTATTTTGTTTAATAGTTTTACTCTGTTTGGTCCTACTCCTTTTATATATTTTACATCTTCGTTTAAGTTCATTTTTTCTCCTTTTTATCTTTAATCTGTGTTTATACTTACATAAGTTCCATCAGTTATGCTACCAATAGAAACAGTTCCATTTCCTCCTGCTCCTCCAGCATTTCCAGCTTCTCCATATATTGATTTTCCACCATTTGCTGTTATAATTCCAGTATCTTCATATTTGCTATCATAAAATATGTTTATACTTCCACCTCCAGATGCTCCTCCAGTATCTATTCTTCCATTTCCATTCGACCTATTTGCAGTACTTGATGAAACTCCTTCGGCTTCAATTTTACCAGTATTAGTAAGATTTTTAGAATATATTATTAATAGTCCACCTGTCCCCTCTCTTTTTACATAATTTAAAATAGTTTCTCTGTAAGCTGCACAACCTCCACTAGGGTTACCAGTACCACCTATTGATATTTGCCCATAGTTAGAACTGTTTCTGGAACTAACAACACCATTAGATCCTGCTCCTCCTTGTGATGATGCACTTGCTGATACTGCATTCCAACCACCACTACCATCTGAGTTAGCAGCTCCTGAACCACTTCCTCCTGAATATGATGTACCTGTTCCACCTTGTCCAACTGCAACACTTTTTAACCAGTTTCTACCTGCTCCAGTACCTCCTCCTCCTGTTTGTCTATTACTGCCATTATTTCCATTATGTCCATTAAATCCATAATTGTATGCTGATGTTGATATAGAAGTTCCTCCTATAGCACCTGTTGCTGGTACTTGCTCATAATTTTCATCATTATTTTTCCATAAATATATATTTTGACCTACTGCATAAGCTCCTTTTCCGGTCATACTTATTGTTCCACTATTTGTTAATGTTCCTGTACAATATATAAACATTCCCTTAGGTCCACCATAAGAATTACTAAATGGTGTTATTATACCTTCACTATTTATTGTTAAATCTCCATTTACCTTTACTATTATCATATTTTGTGCATATCTATTAGATGCTCCTACATCTTGTTCTATACCAACTGTTAAATTAGAATCTATAATAACATTTCCAACTATATTATATATTTTTGCATCATATATTTCATTTGATATATTTATTTTATATTTTCCAGTTTGTAAACCTTCTTTTTGTACTGCTTTTATTAAACTTTCTTCATTTATATTTTCTGTAACTTCTGTTTCATCAATTTCTATATCTTCGCTAACAATTACTTCATCGCTATTTACGCTACTAGCAACTTTTGCTGATATTGTTACAGTATTATCATCATTTATTAAATTTTTTTGTTTCAAGTCATAATCAGCAAAACATAATTTTGTTCCTTGTAC
>CANQTJ010000143.1 GCA_947626705.1 uncultured Clostridia bacterium
AACTTTAAGTAATCTAAATGATTTGTATAAATTCTTTTCCTTTTTGTTGTTGTGTAATATCCTGTTTTTGTTGTTATTTCGCTCATTTATTACCACCTATATATTTCATAAAGTTATTTACTTTATGAAATTTAAAGTAGAAATTAAAAATTAATAGAAATAAATAAAAACAAAAAAATATATTAGTATTGGTATTTAAATAGTTTTTATAAAATTTGGGATAATTAATTTTTAGAATGTAAACTAATTATTAAATAATGTTAAAAAATATTGAAAAAAATTGTTGAATTATTAATTAATATATGTTAGAATAAGAATAGAGCAAATCATAAAGTAAATAACTTTACGATTGCTCTATTTTTTATATACTTTTTAGCAATTCTCACTAAATAAAATTTATATAAGCTAAACTTACTTAATAGCTATCATTAATTCATTAGGTTGTACTGTCATTATGGAATTTTTAAATTTATATTTTTCATCTGTAAAATATACGTTATACCCCATATTTTCAAATTTATTTTTTGCTAGTTCTAAAAAAGTTTGAGTTTCTTTTTCTGTTAAATCATATTTAACTCTTATTTCATAAAATGTTATTCTGATAAACTCTTCATTTTCGTTTATTTTATTATCTAAATAATTTGAAATTTCAAACATTGTCATCTTTTACTCCTTAATATATAAATTTTAAAATATTATACACTAATAGAAAATAATTATCAATAATTTTATTTTTTTATTATAGATTATTGATTATAATAAAATCTAAATTCAAATTTTTTTGCATTTATAATAAATTGATAAACTAGTTAAAAAGGCTTAATATTTACTGATATGTATTATAGAAATTAGTATAATTTGAAAATTTGAAATGTGAATTAAAAATAAATAAATAATAATAAAATTAGGAAGATTGTAGAGTATTAACAATCTTCCGTTTTATCATCTAAACACTTTTCAGGAGGTTCTTTAAAGCTTAAATACCATGTAATTCCGTTTCTATTTTTATCTATCTCTTCATTTCTTGATTGTAAAGTTTCAAATGTTTGTGGAGCGGGTACAATTACAGGTTGACCGGGCATCCAATTCGCGGCAGTAGAACCTTTACTACAATCTGCCATTTGTAATGCTTGAACTGTTCTTATAATTTCTGGAATAAATCTGCCAATATTTAATGGATAAATAAATATGGCTCTTACAAATTGTTTATCATCTATTATAAACACAGTTCTAACAGTTTCTGTTGTACTAACATCATTTGAAATCATACCATATTTTCTAGCAATTTGACCACTTCTATCTGCGATAATTGGAAATGGTAGTTTTATGCCAGTTTTGCAGTAAATATCATACATCCATGCAAGATGTGATGGATTACTATCTATACTTAAACCTAAAAGTTCCGTATTCATTTGTTCAAAGTATGTATTCGCTCTTGCAAATGCAATCATTTCAGTAGTGCATACAGGGGTAAAATCTCCTGGATGGCTAAATAAAACTAACCATTTACCTTTATAATCATTTAGTGATACAGGTCCATAAGTTGTTATAGCCTCAAATTCAGGAGCTTTTTGTCCTATTTTAACATTTCCGTTCATCATTAATTCATAATCCATATTATATTCAATCCTTTCTATGTATTAATCTAGTATAAATACATAAACTAAATTAGATTTTCTTATTTTTTATATAATATGTGTATGAAATTTTTTTGTTACCAATATAATTATAATATAATATAACATAACATAATTTAATTTTATTTTATTCTTTAATAATGTTTTTGCTTCCCAAATATGTGGCAACAAAATATGAGCCATATATAGTTCCTATAACTATTACAGTTGTAATAATTGATGGTAATAGTTCATCTGATTTTGCAATTCCAGAAAGTAAATTTAAAGCAAATTTTATTCCAAAGATAGAGTGTATTATTGCTAAAATAAGTGGTAAACCAAAAAATATTCCAATTTGTCTATATAATGCTTTATTTATCATTTTTTCATCACAACCAATTTTTCTTAAAATTGTATATCTTTGTTTATTATCGCTTGATTCTGTCAATTGTTTTAATGCTAAAATAACACTGCTTGCTATTAGAAAAATTAATCCTAAATAAATTGCTATAAATATGATAATCGTTGTTAAACCTAAACTTGATTCAATAATTGTGATTTTTGTCATTCCATCTATTTCTATTCCGTTATTATTTAAGTTTTGAATAAAATTTGAGTCTGTTTCAGTAAATATCTTTTCTATTTTTTCTTTTTCTTCATCAGTATTTGCATTATAATTTGCTACTAAAAAATATTTTTCTTTCATATCTTCTGTTAAATTACAACTATCTGGAACTATTAATATTCCTATATTTGTATGACTTGTTGACATATCAATAAATCCCTCTTTGCATTCATTATATTTTGTTTTATATTTTTTTCCTGCTATTTCTAAAGTATTATTTCCATCTGATAAGGCTCTGTTTCTGATTCCTACTTGATTATCAAAATCGCAAATCATAATATATTCATCATCATTTAATGAATATTTTTCTATTTTGTAAACCTCTGCTATTTTGTTATAATCAGATATTTTTACAATTTTCTCTGCACTACTATAAATAAGAAAAGGATATTCATTGTTTATTTCTTCAAATTGGTCTCCTAAAAATTTTTCTATTGTTAAGTCTTTTTGTGTATAAATAGGTATTTCCACCATATCTTTTATTACACTCATATCTAATCCATTATTTTTTAATGTTTCTGATATTAATAGCTTTGAATCTTCTCTTTGTTTTTCTGTTGTTTGTACTTCTTTTCCATAAGCATTTTTATATTTTTCTGGAAGATTTGCTTTTTTTTCTAAGTTTATATCTACAGGTGTCATTTCAATCAAGTCTTTTTGCATTGAGTTTCTTAAAGATAAACTTGATGATAAGATTGTAATTGTCATAAATAACATTATACATATTACACTCATACTTACTACTGTTGTATTTATTTTATTATTTATTTGTCTTAAAACAAACATATTTGTGCCTTTAAAATATATATTTCTTATTTTTTGCATTGTAACTAAAATAAAACCTGATAAAGACCAAAAAATTAATATTGTACCAATTATTCCCATTAAAATTGGTTTTATGAAATCTTTTTCAACTCTTATTGTATTTGTTTTTATTGCTACAATATAATAAGCATATCCTAAAATACTTGAGCCGATAATAAATATTAAAATTGCTAAAAATGGATTTCTTATTTTTACTTCTTCATTTTTCTTTGTAGCATTTAAAAGATTAATTAATTTATATTTTGAAACTGTAATGCTATTTAAAATCATAACTGCAAGATACATTACTGCAAAATATATACAAGTTTTTATACAGCTATCAGCTGAAAACACAAATTGGAACTCACTCATATCTGCTTCAAATAATTTTGCAACTAATATAGACATAAATTGTGATGCAAATATTCCTATAATTAATCCAACAATTAGTGATACAATTCCTACAAATATTGTTTCTAATAAAATAATTTTTGATATTTGTCTTTTGCTCATTCCAAGTGTC
>CANQTJ010000144.1 GCA_947626705.1 uncultured Clostridia bacterium
CTACATAACATTTTAATTCATCATTTATTGTTATAGTTTTAATATTATATTCACAATAAAAACCTTTTCTAGTACCACCATATCCTGCCTCTATATATAATTCATCATATTTTTTTGCGTCTATGTTAATTACTTCTTTTCCTGTTACCTCTCCTAATTTAGTTATGCTATATCCACTACTTTCTCTTGTAGTATTAATATATTCTCCGATTTTATTTTCATAATCCCCTAAAGTTATATTTTCATCATTTTGTGCTTCATCTGACTTTTCTTTCGCCATTTGCACTTTCTCAAATAGTCCATTTTCTGTTAATTGTGCTATTGCTATTCCTGCTAATACCAATAAAATAACTCATTGTATCTGTGCTCCTATCTCTTTAGTTCTATTTTTTGTTCTTTCTTTATCATTACGTCCAACGTGACAAGTCAATAGACCTGATGGACTTTCCTTCAAGCCCCTTTCAGAACCGTGCATGATAGACTTCCATCACACGGTTCTCAGTTATCTTGCCGTTAGTGTTGCTCCAAACTTCCAATGTGAAAATATATTTGTATTTTTTTATTGATATTGACAGTAATCAGGTTTCTTTTAAATTTTGTTTCAAAGTAAAACACCATACTTTGATTTTGATGAAATCTTGACTTTTCGATGCTTTCGTGAATGATTCATTTGATAATTCATCTCTATAATACTCACCTAACAACTTTTGTTGCATTTTCTCAAATGCTCAGTACCATACCTTTTGAATACAACACATTAGAGTGGTTTGCAATCTCCACCTGAATAGTGAATGCAATAGACCTATATCATCATTTATATAGTTTTGAAAATTGATTATAATGTATTTTTCATATATTATAATCAACTTTAGCGTGACACACGTAGTTTAGTACATAATAGATTTTTTATTAATTACTAATAGCTAACCAATAAAAGTGTACTTCTGAACTAGCAGTATTATTATAATATCTTATATAAAATCCTTGATTTGTAACATTATCAACTTCCCAATGATTATATCCACCATACGGATTGTTGTTGTCATTAATGTCAACATTTTGTTGCATAGGTTGAGTTAATACTATTGGAGGTGTTGAAAATTCATTATTAAACTCTACATATACTTTACGCCAAGACGTTCCACTTGGAATTATTGCAGTACCTACTTCAGAATTACCTATATTGCCATTTCTATTTCCATCTATATATTTATTTATTGAGTTTTCATAATCTCCTAAAGTTTTATCTTCATTTGCCTGTGCTTGCTCTGATTTTTCCTTAGCTAATTTAGCTTTATCAAAAAGACCATTTCCTGTTAATTGTCCTATTGCTATTCCTGCTAATACCAATAAAATAACTATTGTTATAACTAGCGCTACTAGTGTTATTCCTTTATTTCTTTTATTTATTTTTTTCATTTATTTTCCCCTTCCTCTCTTGTTTATTTTGCACCAATATTTTTCATATTATGTAACTATATCATTACTATTTTTATATTTTGATTTTATCATTTATATATTTTTTTGTAAACACTTTTTTAAATTTAAGTTTTGCTTTTTAATTAATAATATTGATTTATCAAAAAAAGATATTTATTTAAAAGTGAGTTCGACCTGTTCAATTTATTATATATATGTTTAGAGTGTATTTTTTAAATTTGAATTCTTGCTTTCTAAACACATTTAAGAACAGAACTTTTAAATAAATATCTTTTTAAAATATACTTTTTATATGTTATTTATTTTCTTATATACAACCACTATGACAGCACTTTAATACTAATCAGAAGTTAATTTTGTATATTCCACATAAAAATACACATGTCTTGTTGCAGAAGAATCCCAAGCATCTAATGCTACATAGCGCCAACGATCACTAATTTTCCAAAGGTTACATACATCGTATCCATAAGCTTTATTAGTATCATCTATCACATAAAATATACTTTTAATAGGTAAATATATATCTTCAGGTATCATACTTTCTAAAGCGTTCGTATTAGTCTTATTTATTGGAAATGAATAACCTAAATCTATTACTTTACTATAAATAGTGTTTCCATCAATCCAAGTTCCAATTACTTTTTCATTTTCTGAATAAACATTAGTGTTTTCATTTCTTGTTCCATCTATATATTCGCCTATTTTACTTTCATAATCTGATAAAGTATCATTTTCTTTTTGTTGAGCATTATCAGACATTTCTTTTGCCAATTTTGCATTTTTAAATAGTCCATTTCCTGTTAATTGTGCTATTGATATTCCTGCCAATATTAACAAAATTACTATTGTTATAACTAGCGCTACTAATGTTATTCCTTTATTTCTCTTATTTATTTTTTTCATTTATTTTCCCCTTCCTCTTTTGTTTATTTTGCACCAATATTTTTCATATTATGTAACTATATTATTACTATTTTTATATTTTAGATTTTATCATTTATATATTTTTTTGTAAACACTTTTTTAAATTTAAGTTTCAGTTTTTTTTATTATATAATATTAATTTATGAAAAAAATCAGAGTTACAGGATATAACATTAATTAAAAATGCTTGAAATATAAGATTTTAATGAAATGACGAATGTGCATGGAAATATTTTAGAAATTCTTTGATATTTTATGGAAAGAGTTCACGAGCGGAGCGTAGTGGAAGGGTGCCATAAAATGAGTTAGAATTTCTTAAATTTTGTAATAAGCTGAGGAATGTAATAAAAATCTTATATTTCAAGCATTTTTTTGCATTAATTTTAAATAAACCATTATATTATAACAAATTTGAAATAAAAATATAGTTACAAGATAATGTTTTTTATGTTATAGTATATATATTAAAATTAAAAATAATATTTATTAAAAAAGAAAGTAATGGTGAATTGTTATGCATATAAACTTTTTAGCTCAATTAGTAGGTGTTATTGCTATTATTCTTTGGGGATTTAGCATTCAAAAAAAGGAACAATATAAAATTTTATTTTTGCAATTTTTGTCTAATATTGCTTATGTAATCCAATATCTTTTACTTGGTGTTTTAGAAACTGCTTCTATGAATTTTATATCAGCTATTAGAACTTACTTATTTTATAAAAAGAGAAAAAATAATAAAGAAATATCTACAAATTATTTAATTTTCTTTATTATTCTAATAATGTTTTTAGGAATATTAACATATAAAAATTATTTATCTTTAATTCCAATTTTTATTACTATTTTTTATTCAGTTTCAAATTGGCTTAAAGATGCTAAGTGGATTCGTATTGTTATTTTAATTTCTGCTTTTATTTGGATTTATTATAATTATGTTGTTGGTGCTTATATATGTATTATTGGAAATATCTTTGAAATAATTTCTGGAATTACATCTTTAATTAGATTTTCTAAAAAATAATTAATATAAAAAAATCGCTATACACGTTCGTATAGCATTTATTTGGTGACCCCTACGGGAATCGAACCCATGATTCCACCTTGAGAGGGTGGCGTCTTAACCGCTTGACCAAG
>CANQTJ010000145.1 GCA_947626705.1 uncultured Clostridia bacterium
AAAAGAGAAAAAACAGAATATGTATTTAGTACACTTATTTATTGCAAACATTGTGGTTATTCATTTAGAAGAATAAGAAGAAAATACACAGATGATGGAAAGGAATATATAAGATGGGTATGTAGTGGAAGAAACTCAATGGGTGTAAATCATTGTCCAAACACTACAGTAATTGATGAAGAAGAACTTTTAAATGCAATAAAAGTATATCTAAAAAGTATTATAAAAAATAAAAAGAATTTTATGAAAGCTGTTGAAAAAGAGTTTGAAAAGATTACAAAATTAAGAGAGAATAATGAAAGAAGTGAACAAAGCCTACTTGCTGAAATAGAAAAAATTACAAATAAAAAGCAAAAATACATGGAAATGTTTCAAAATGAAGTAATAAATATCCAAGAATTAAAACAATATACAAATCCATTAAACGAAGATATTGCAAGATTAGAGCGAGAATTAAAACTAATAACATCAGAGATAAAAGAAAAAGATGTATTAGAAAAAGAACTTACTAAAACAATTAGTACAGTTGATGATATACTTAATAAAGAAACAATAACAAATGCAATGCTAAAAACAATAATAGATGTTATTGAAGTAGATTCAGATAGCAATGTGGAAGTAAGGCTTAAACTATTAAATGAAATAGGCTCTACACCTGCTGTAATTACTAATTTTAATGATATTAAAGATACCGCTCTGGAAAGTAACATCAGTACACAAAGATGTATCCGAAAGATTAAAAAAGATAAATCCTGTATTAGCTAAACAAGTAAGAATAATACTGGATGAAAATAAGGCAGAAAGACATATAAGAGGAGGGATGGCAACAAAGTTAAAGTATAGTAATTTAAAATAATAAAAATATGAAAAAAACAGTCCTTAAATTTTAAGGGCTGTTTGAAGAATAAAATGATTTTATTTTTTTTTCATTCTTAAGTACTTTTCTCTTGTAGCAAGACCACCACGTATATGGGAATCTGCTTTGTTGAAATCTAAAACTTTCCGAACTTCATTACATAACATAGGACTAACATCTGCAAGTTTGACGGTAACGTCGTTGTGAACAGTACTTTTGGGCACTCCAAAATGATGGGCAGTCTGTCGAACAGTAGCACATGTGTCAATAATAAAGTTTGCTTCATCTCTTATCCGTTCTTTAATGTAATCTTTTTGCATATAGTGTCTCCTTTCAAAAAATATAATAAAAACATTATATATAAAAATGGCAAAAAAAACAATAGATTTAAAAAGGCTTAAAACTATAAGGAACTCCTTTTTGAAAATAAACATAAAATATAATAGCCTAAAAATATGAGGTGATTATATGAAAAAAATAAAAAAAGGAGATATAGTAGCAAGAAAATCTTATGGAATGGATATTATATTTTATGTAAAAAGAATTATAAAATTAAAGGAAAAAAAAGTAGCAATACTATGTGGAGTAGTAGAAAGAATTGAGGCGGATAGTTTAGTAGAGGACTTACAGATAGTAGATAAAAGAATCGTAAAAAGCAAAGTAGATATAGAAGATGATAAAATACAAGAAAGATTAATTAAAAAAAATAAAGAAAATAAAATTAAAATAATTGAAACAGAGCAAAAAAGATTGAGAGAGAAGATTATTACTGGGAAAATACTACATTTAGACCGGAGATAAAAGATATTCGCAAAAATCTTATAATTATTATAAAAAATTAGGATTACAAGCAGTTGTTAAAAATATTCCAGAATATAGGCAACCAAAACTTGTATATCAATTACTTAAAATGTATAAACCTGATATATTAATAATTACAGGACATCGTAATTAATGATATACCGAAAAAAAATTTAGATGGTTAAATGATTATAATACCAACTGTTTCAAGGACGGAGGTAATAATTGATGAAGAAAATCAAATTAGTTTAGTAGTAGCCTTCCTTATTTTTTATTATCTCATAAGCTAACTGTTTTTTGCCTAAATTTTCTTTTTTTAAATTTTTCCTTTTTTTCTATATATTTTATAATTTTGTTTATTGCATTATTTCTGCTTTCTTCAGAAATAGTGGAATCCAAAAGTATTATCGTTTTATATTTGTTAATAATAAATTTCAATCCTTTTATTATAAAATAAAAAAGATACTATAAGTTTTCTTACAATATCTTTTAATTTTGTTATTTTTCAATTAAATAATTTTCTACTAATTTAATTAGTTCTTCTGCAGTATCTATTTGCGCTTGAGTTTCTTCTGCTTTAACGATAAATTCATCATCGTAATCACTATCTTCTCTAGTTTTACTTGCATTTACAATTTTTCTTCCCATATTTTTTGGAAAAATTTCTGTATTTATATAGTTCTTATTAAAATATGCTTGTACATCTTTATGTTTCTTAAAATCTATTGGCTCTAAAGCTAAAACTGCCTTTATTGCATGAAAAATTGCATAATATGCTCTGTTATTTGCAGATTTATAACTTTTTATATTAAAAAGAAATTTTGCATCTTGTAACTCGTCTTTAGCTTGCACTAGTCTATGATTAGCTAATTCTTTAGATATTTTTGGACTCACTTAATACAACTCCTTCCTTTTGTACATTCATATAAAATGGTAATGCTGGTAACCAATAATTAAATTTATCAATATTTTTTAATAGAGGGGATAAAGTTATATCAAATTCGTTATCAAATTCTATATCAAATGCAATATCATATATTTTATGTCGATATTCTACAATTTCATCATCTGATAAATCTGTTAAAATCATAATATCTATATCAGAATTATCATTAAAATCTCCGTCTTGCATAAGATCCATACAAAATTATTTTCTTTATTCTATTTCTAAGAAGTTCTTCTACTTTAGTAGAAAATTCTTCTATAATACTATTTATTCTAGTTGGTATTTTAGGCATTTTGATTCCTCCAATCTTCTATTAGTAGTATAGCATATTTATATTGATTTAGCAACGCATAATTCTCCTGTTGCAGGATAAAGACACGAAAAAAATTTTAAAATAAGTAGAACAATATAAAAATCAATAAAAAGATCTTCCCAATACCCCCAAATTACGGTATAATATCTTTGATTTTTCCTGTTAAAATAATGAATGTAGTTATTTCATATTTATTTTTATTTGCTATTAGTTTATCTATTCCATATATAATTCTGCTATTTATTCTATCTGTAAAAATGTTTATTACTTCTTCCCATATTTCTTCTGTACTATCTAATTTAAAATTCAATCTCAAGTAATCTTCTTATGTATATTTTTCTGATATATATGTTGCTACTGGTAAAATCATCTATTATTCTCCTATTTACTACTTATATATTTTTGATTTTTACTTTTAGGCTTATCTGGTATTGTCATTTCTATTTTTTCTTGTTCTAATAAAGTTTTTAAATAATTTCTTTTAAATCTATCTACACCTTTATATCCACAGTATTCAGCTATTTCTTTTGC
>CANQTJ010000146.1 GCA_947626705.1 uncultured Clostridia bacterium
ATATATTGCATCTGCTACAATTTCTTCATTAAATGGCCATAAATCTTCAAGAGAACCTCCTCCTCTTGCTAAAATTAGTACATCTGCTAATTTATTTTCGTTCATAAATTTTATTCCTTCTGCAATCTTTTTTTCAGCTCCTTCACCTTGTACCGGAACAGGAAATAATCTTATATATACATTTGGATTTCTTCTTGTACTAACATTTATAATATCTCTAATAACAGAACCTGTTTGTGATGTTAAAACTCCAATTACTTTAGGCATTAATGGTATTTTTTGTTTGTGTGTTTCATCAAAATATCCTTTTTGCTCTAGTTTTTGTTTTAATTCCTCATATTTTTTATAAAGTAGTCCTACTCCATCTTCTTGCATTGCCTTTACATATATTTGATATACTCCATCTCTTTCAAAAACAGAAACTCCACCTACAACAAATACTTTCATTCCGTCTTTTGGCATAAAATCTAGTCTTTCTGCATAGCTTTTAAACATTATACATTTTATTAATGATTTTTCATCTTTTAGTGTAAAATATAAATGACCTGTATAATGATTTTTAAAATTTGAAATTTCCCCTTTTACTAAAATGTTGCTTAAATATTCATCATCTGCAATTTTATCTTTAATATAGCTATTTAATTGGCTTACACTTATTGCCATATTTTCATAATTCATATCTTACATATCCTTTACTATACTTGCTAAAACACCATTTACAAAATTTTTAGATTTATCTTCTCCATATTTTTTTGCAATTTCTACAGCTTCATTTATTGCTACTTTATATGGAATTTCACTATATTTTATTTCATATATAGCTAATTTTAATATTGATAAATCTATTTTTGAAATTCTATTTATTTTCCAATCTTCTTTTAGATTTTTTTCAATATATTCTAATATTTCCTTATTATTTTTTTCAATGCCTAAAACTACGCTATTTATGTATTCTTTTGCATTTTTGTCATTTATATCGTTGCTCTCAAAAAATAACTCTATTTGTTCATTTACATCTTCTACATTTTGAATTTGTAAGCTATATATTAATTTAAAAGCATTCTCCCTAATTATTGTTCTATTCATTTTCTTATCCTTTTCAATATTTTTGATTATTTTTTATTTACATCTTATCTATAAATTTTTTTAACTTAGTTTTTACATCATCTTTATTTTGTTGAACATAATTACCTATTATAGCTCCTGCTAATATTAGTAATATACCTATTATTAAAGAATATAATCTTGTTGCTAATATTATTATAGCTATAATTACTCCTATTATTGCTCCTTTATATTGCTTTATGAATTTTTTAAAATCTTCCATTATCTTTTTTTCCTTTCATAAATTATGCTTGATTATTTTCCATTTTTATTTGCTTTTCTTGAACAGCCTTTTTTATAGTTATATTTACTTCATTAACATCTAAATCCGTTGTTTCTTTAACTTTATTTTTTATTTTATTTTGTAAGTCTATTGTTAAATCTTTTATAACTGTATCTGAACCTACTACTAAATTAACAAATATATTTACATTATTTTGTCTATCAATTTCTACTTTAGATACTACTTCTTTGGCCATTTTATATTGTTTTGTAACAACATCAACTAAATTTTCAATAGTTTCTTTTGATATCATAAGCTTTCCACTATCATTAGCTAATAAAACTCCTTGTTTATCTTTTATTTCTTTTTTTGATGATGGATCAAAGAATATGCATCTAATTGACAATAATATAAATATTATACTTACCCCTAAAATTATTTTTGATGATGTTTCTGAAATTATTAATGTTTTTACTAAATTTTGAAGTATATCTATATCTATCCATCTAAATATTAATAAACATAATATTACTGATAAAATTAATATGATATTTGAATATATTATTAAAGTTATTTTTTCTATAATTTTCATTTTCGTATCTATGTTAGTTTTTTGCTAACTTTCTCCTTCCTACTTTTAATTTTCTTCTTTATTTTCTTCTTCATTTTCTTTATTGTCTTCTATTTGTTCACTTTTTATTATATTCGTATTAACTCCTTGTACATGAACATTTACTTCTTCTACCTTATAGCCTGTCATACTCTCTACTGATTTTTTTACTCTATTTTGTATTTCAAATGCGACATCTGGTATTCTAGAACCATATTCTACTATAATATTTACATCTATTTTTGTTGTATTGTCTGCCTTTTCTACTTTTATTCCTTTAGCTAAATTCTTTTTTCCACTTAATACTTCTGATATTCCTCCTGCAAATCCTCCTGACATAGAAGCAACTCCTTGTACTTCTGATACCGCCACTCCTGCAATTACAGCTATTACATCATTCGATATTTCTATACCATTTTCTGTATTCTCTGTTTCTACTTTTACCTCTTCTTTCTCTATTTCAGTTTCCTTTTCTTCCATGCAAAATTCCTCCTTTACAATTTAAAAATTGATATACTTAAATCTTGTTATAAGTATATCAATCTTTGCCATTTTTTACAACCTTTTTATTCAAATATTTCAAATTCATTTATATTATTTCCTCTTAAGAAATCACAAATGTTCATTCTTTTAGCATTTTCTCCTTGTATTTCTATAACTTTTAAAATTCCATCTTTTGTTTTTATAAATAATCCATCTTTCTGGTCTGATACTAAAACAGTTCCATTTTTAAAATTTTTTATATTATCAGAATCATATCCTATATTTTTAGCTATATCAACTTTCCAAAATTTTATTTTTTTATTATTTAAAAATGTATAAGCTCCCATAATAGGATTTAGTCCTCTAACTAGATTTTTAATCTCTTGTGTTGTTTTATTTTCCCAATCTATTTTAGCAATATCTTTATTTAACATTGGTGCTAAAGTAAAGTTTTCTCCTTGCTTTTGTCTTGGTGCTGTTCCGTTTTCAATTTGTTTCAGAGTTTCTACTAATAATTTGCCACCAATTTTAGATAGTCTATTCCATAACTCTCCTGTTGTTTCATCTTCCCCTATTTCAACTTCTTCTTTTAAAATCATATCTCCTGTATCCATACCTATATCCATAAACATTGTTGTTATACCAGTTTTTTTGTCGCCATTTAATATTGCCCATTGGATTGGTGCTGCTCCTCTATATTGGGGAAGTAATGAACCATGTACATTTACACAGCCATATTTAGGAATATCTAATATTTCTTTTGGCAAAATTTTACCATAGGCTACAACACATATAATATCTGGATTTAATTTTTTGATTTCATTTATAAATTGTTCATTATTTTTAATTTTTTCTGGTTGATATATTGGAATATTTTTTTCTATCGCAAATTCTTTTACTGGAGAAGCAATCATTTTCATTCCTCTCCCCTTTGGTTTATCTGGATTTGTTACTACTCCTAATATGTTGTGTTTTTCATTATATATTGCTTCTAAACTTTCTTTT
>CANQTJ010000147.1 GCA_947626705.1 uncultured Clostridia bacterium
TTCATAATAGCTTCTATTTTCATTATCTATTGTTTCATATACTGCAAACATATTTACTTCTCCTCCTTTTATTTTTAAATTTTCAAAAAATTCTTTTGCTTCTTCATTTCCTATTTTGTTTTTTACTATTTCATACATAATATTGTTGTATCTATCTTTTTGCTCTTTATTGTATATTTTACTATTATTCTTTTTATTTATTTCATTATATGATAATTTTATAATATTTAATAAGTCTAATTTATCTTTTGCTTTTTCTGCTAACATTATTTTTGTAAAAATTGTATCTTCTTTTAATAGTTCATCATTTGAATAATCGTTTATATCTACTAAATGAAATTTTCCTAATTCTATTCCTTTATATTCTGATAGAGTTTCTTGTATATTTTGTATATATGTTTCTACATTCCATTTTGTTTTTCCTGTATATAAAACTATTGGTATTATTAGTGGAATTTTATATTCTTTTTTGTTTATATTATTTCCATTTATTGCACTCCTTATTATTTCTATTTGATATTCTAATATTCTAAATGGCATACTATAATCTATTTTAGTTTGATGTTCTATTAAAAAAAATATATTTTTTTCTTTTAATTTATATATTATATCTGCTTCTCTATTTTTTAAGTTTATAGTTATAAAACTGCTATTATATTTTTCTAGTTCTATTTCTTTAATATTTATTTTTAAATATTTATTTATTAATTTTACAGCTTCTTTAGGTAAATCTAATATACTTCTCATACTTTTATCATGATAGTTTTTTGTGTTTTCACAATGTGTATATTTTATATTTTCTTCATTGAGTTTTAATAGATTTTTATTATCCGTATTTTTATATTTTATATAGTTTTTATATGTAAATGTTTCTATATGTATTCCATCTCCTTTATTATAATATTTAATTATCTATTTGTCAATATTTATTTTATAGTAAAATTAATTTTAAATTAATTTTTGTGCTAATTCTAATTGTTCATTTGATAAATTAAAATCTTGTCCATTATTTTTTATTAAATTATGCAGATTTTCTATTGTTCTTACCTCATTTATTGTTTTTTCTATTGGTATAAGATTATCTATTTCTTTTTCAATTTTTTTGTATTCTTTTTCCATACCTTCAAAATTTTTATTATTATAATATTCTTTCCAATTATTTATATATTTTTGTGTATTATCCAAACTATTTAATTGGTCAGTAAAAGTTTTTTCTATATTTTTTTCTACATTATTTAAAATAACATTTTTTCCTTGTTTTATTGTATTAGCTACTGTTGAATTTATTAATCCATTTTTATATACTTTATTTATAATATCATCTAATAAATTAGAAATATTATCTATTATTCCTCCACTTTTTATTACATCTTGTACTTGTGATATATTTTCAAAATTACCTGTTACTATACCTACTGTACTTTTTCCTAAATTTACTGCATCATCAATACTCTTTTTTATTCCATCTTTTAAACCATACTGCATTAAATTATCTTTAATATCTATTACTTGTTGTTCTATGTAATTTGGAAGTAATGCTCTTATTCCTATATCAATACCAGTATTAATAGTTTTTCCTAATGTTGTTTCTAAAAAATTTTTTTGTTCAATTTCATTTTTTATATTATTATTATTATTTATATTTAATTCATTATTTATATTATTTTCCATATTTTCTTTCCTTTCTTTTACAAAAATTAAAAAGTATTTTTTATATTTTTTACTATATTTTTTTTATTTATTTTCTTAAATTATTAATAATAAATTTTATTTTTAATATACATTTTTACTTATATCTTATATATTATTTTTTGTTATGTAAATTGTTTTTTGTTATATTTTAAAATTGCTTATAATTTTCTTTTCCTTTTATTACGTAAGATTTTTTAAACTTTTTTAGTTTAATTTTATATATATTTATTTGTTTTTTTTTATAAATTGTGTAACTTCTGTAATTTTCCGTTTTATTTTTTATTCTTTTATTTTATTTTTTTGTTTTAAATTATTTTTTATTTTATTTTAATTTTTTATATTATTTTTTTTATTTTTTTTTTTTTTTTTTCTTTTTTTTTTTTAATTTTTTATTTTAATTATTTTATATTTTATTTTTTATATTTTATTTTTCTTTTTTATTTTAATTTTTTTATTTAAGTATTTTTTTGTTTTTTATTTTATTAATTTTATTTTTTAATTTTTATATTTTTATAATTTTAATTTTTAATTATTTAATTTTTATTTTTGACTTCTATGTTTTATATTTTTTAAAATATACCATTATTATTTTTATAAAAGAAATAATAATATTATTATTATCTTGTTATTTTCAATTTATAAATTTATAATTATTCTATTTTATGTGAATTGTTTTTGTTTTATTTTTCCACTTTTTTTATTGCTGTCTTATTTTTAAATACGTAGGATTTTATAAGTATTTTATTATTAATGTTTTTATTTTTAATAATAAATTTGAAAAAAAATAGTAAACCTACTCAAAAATTTTTCTTTCTATATTTTTTATATCTTCTTCTATAATTTTTTCATATTTTTTTATATTTCTAAAATTAGTATTAATTAAATCTTCATATTCTTCTTTATATTTTATTTTTCCAATTAATTCATATTTATTAAAAATATTTTTTATAATATTTTCATCTATTGAATATTTATTATAATTATTTATAATAATTTTTATATTTTCTAATTTATTTATTTTATTTTTTTCAATTATTTTTTTACTATTTTTTATTCCTAATAAATTATTTTTTAATAATAAAATATTTTTATCTGATTTTATTAAAATATTTTTATTTATTTTTTTTGAATTAATTTCTATTAAAATAAAATTATAATTATTTTTTAATTTATTTATAATTTTAAAATTTAATAATTTATTATATGAAATTAAATCTATATTTTTATTTATTTTTTTTATCATTTTTTTTATTATTTTTTCGTTTATATATTTTTGCTTGTATTTTCCAATTACTTTTTTGTATGTATTTTTTATTTTTATTTTGTCTTTTTTTGTTTTTATGTTCACTTCATTTCTTTCTAGTATAATTTTCATATTAGGGGACTCTTTGTTTAACTCAACTAGTAGTATTTTGCAATTTTTACTTGATAGGTAATATCCTAAATTTATTATCGTCATACTTTTTCCTACTTTTTCTTCTCCAAATATTGTTATTATTTTTGTTTGTTTTTTATTTAATATTATTTTATTTCTATTTAATTTATTTTTTATATTTAATATATTTTTTTCTTTTTTTATATTTTCTAAATTATTTTTATAATTTTTTAATTTA
>CANQTJ010000148.1 GCA_947626705.1 uncultured Clostridia bacterium
TCGTTCATATAGATATTCTGTTAATAAAAAAGAAAAAAGATTAGCAATAAAATCAATATTAAGTTCTAAAGTTTTAGAAAAAGAATTAACAGTTGTAGATAAATTAGAATTAAAAGAAATTAAAACAAAAACAATGGTTAAAGTTTTAGCAGATTTAAAAGTTGAAGGAAAAACATTAATTATTCTTTCAGAAAAAAATGACAATGTTTTAATGTCATCAAGAAACATTGAGGGAGTAAAAACAATTTTATTAAGCAATATAAATGTATTTGATTTATTAAAATATAATAATTTAATTTTACCTCTAGAAACTGTTAAGAAGATTGAGGAGGTGTACGCATAATGAAACCTGAAGAAGTTATAATTGCACCAGTTATTACTGAAAAAAGTAATGATGAACTACAACAAGGAAAATATACTTTTAGAGTAAATAAAAAAGCTACAAAAATTGAAATAGCGAAAGCTGTTGAAAACCTTTTTGAAGTTAGGGTATTAAAAGTAAATACAATGACAGTTAAAGGAAAAGAAAAAAGAGTTGGATATCATATAGGTAAAACGTCAGACTGGAAAAAAGCTATAGTTACTATAGATACAAATCCAGGTGAAGTTACATATTTAACTAAAGGTGGTAAAGAAACTAAAGCTACCAAAAAATATAAAGATTCAATTGATGAATTTATGGGAGCATAGATAATAAGAATATCGAGAAAGAACTCGGAAAATAAAGAATATCTGCCATACGGAGCAGGAAAAATATCCGCAAATTAAGATAGCTGTATGAGAAATAGCGAATTACAGATATCTTATGCAATCGAATGAAATGAGATTGTAAATTTATAAAAATTTAGAAAGGAAAGATAAAAATGGGAATGAAACACTTCAAACCATATACACCATCAAGAAGAAACATGACAGTTTCAGATTTTTCAGAAATAACAAAGAAAACACCTGAGAAATCATTACTTGCTAAGAAAAAAGAAAAAGCAGGAAGAAACAGTTATGGAAGAATAACAGTAAGACATCAAGGTGGTGGAAATAGACAAAAATATAGAATAATAGATTTTAAAAGAAAAAAGGATAACATGGAAGCAACTGTTATCGGTATAGAATATGATCCAAACAGAAGTGCAAACATAGCATTAATCCAATATGAAGATGGAGAAAAAGCATATATATTAGCACCACAAGGATTAACAGATGGAGATAAAGTAATATCAGGAGAAAATGCTGATATAAAAGCAGGAAATGCAATGCCAATAAACAATATACCAGTAGGTACTTTAATCCATAATATAGAATTAAATCCAGGACAAGGTGGAAAATTAGTTAGAACTGCAGGACAAAGTGCACAACTTATGGCTAAAGAAGGAAAATATGCACATGTAAGATTACCTTCAGGAGAAATGAGATTAGTTTTATCTAAATGTAGAGCAACAATAGGAGTTATAGGAAATGCAGACCACGAAAATGTAAAAATAGGTAAAGCAGGAAGAAAACGTCACATGGGATGGAGACCAGAAGTTAGAGGTTCTGTAATGAACCCAGTAGATCACCCACATGGTGGTGGTGAAGGTAGAGCTCCAGTAGGACACGCAGGACCAATGACACCTTGGGGTAAACCAGCTCTTGGATATAAAACAAGAAATAAGAAGAAACAATCTAATAAATTTATTGTTAAGAGAAGAAAATAATAGTTGTATAGTGTACATAGTATATACAACATAAAATTAATAAATAAAAGTGATTCATAAATTTAATATTTGGAGAATTTTAAATTTATGATGAACAAGGTAAAAAACACTAATATAGAAAACGAAATTTTCAAAGAAAATTTTGTATGACGAAGAATGTAGAAAAGCGAAGAGAAAGGAGGACATTAGAATATGTCTAGATCAAGCAAGAAAAAACCATTTGTTCAAGAAAAACTATTAAAAAGAATTGAAGCAATGAATGAAACAGGAAATAAAGAAGTTCTAAAAACATGGTCAAGAGCATCAACAATATATCCACAAATGGTTGGCCATACAATAGCTGTACATGATGGAAGAAAGCATGTTCCAGTATATATAGCAGAAGAAATGATTGGTCATAAATTAGGTGAATTTGCTCCAACAAGAACATTTAAAGGTCATGCGGGAGATAAAAAAACAACTGTAAAAAAATAAATAGAAGTGGTTACTTATAAAAATAAAAATGCAAAACATATTATAAAGTATTAAAAATGTGTTTTCTTTGACAAAAAAGGAGGTAAGAAAAGTGGAAGAAACTATTTCAAAAGAAGCTAGAGCAACACTTAAATTTGCAAGAATATCTTCAAGAAAAGTTAAAATAGTTGCAGATTTAATAAGAGGAAAAAATGTTGATGAAGCACTAGCTATAGTAAAATTTACACCAAAAGCATCTTCAGAAATAATAGAAAAGTTATTAAATTCAGCAATTGCAAATGCTGAAAATAATCATCAGATGAAACATGAAAATTTATATATTGCTGAAATATATGCAAATCAAGGACCAACATTAAAAAGAATTAGACCAGCAGCAAAAGGTTCAGCAGTAAGAATAAGAAAGAGAACAAGTCATATTACGATAGTACTAAAAGAGAGAGAATAATAAAATATTGAGAGTATAAAAAGAAAAGGAGGACTAATTTAACCATGGGTCAAAAAGTACATCCAACTGGTGCAAGAGTTGGTATAATAAAAGATTGGAATTCTAAGTGGTATGCAGATTCAAAAAATTTTGCAGATTATTTAGTAGAAGACCAAAAAATACGTAAATTTCTAAAGAAAAAATTATATGCAGCTGGAATTTCTAAAATAGAAATTGAAAGAACAGCGAAAATGGTAAAAATTAATTTATATACAGCAAAACCAGGAATTGTAATAGGTAAAGGTGGAGCAGGAGTAGAAACTGTTAGAGCAGAAGTTGCTAAATTAATAGAAAAAGATGTTAACTTAAATATAATTGAAGTAAAAAATATTGATATTGATGCACAATTAGTTGCAGAAAATATTGCAGGACAATTAGAAAGAAGAATTTCATTCAGAAGAGCTATGAAACAATGTATGCAAAAAGCTACTAAAGCAGGAGCTTTAGGTATAAAAACAGCTGTATCTGGAAGATTAGGTGGAGCTGACATGGCTAGAACTGAATTCTATAAAGAAGGAAATATTCCACTACAAACTTTAAGAGCTGATATTGACTATGGATTTGCAGAAGCAGATACAACATATGGAAAAATTGGCGTAAAAGTTTGGATTTATAAAGGAGAAAT
>CANQTJ010000149.1 GCA_947626705.1 uncultured Clostridia bacterium
GATAATGATAAATTAATTGCAACACTTAAAAAATTAAGAGATTTAGGAAATACACTTTTAGTAGTAGAACATGATGAAGATACAATGTATGCAGCAGACCAAATAATTGATATTGGACCAGGTGCAGGAGTACATGGTGGAAATGTTATGGCACAAGGAACAGCTGAAGAAATAAAACAAGTAACTGAATCTATTACAGGGCAATATTTAAGTGGAAGAAAAAAAATAGAAGTACCAAAAACGAGAAGAAAGCATACAAAAACAAAAGTAATAGAAGTAAAAAATGCAACAGAAAATAATCTAAAAAATATAAGTGTAAAATTCCCATTAGGAGTTTTTACATGTGTTACAGGAGTATCAGGTTCAGGAAAATCAACATTAGTAAATGAAGTATTATATAAAACAATAGCCAAAGAATTAAATGGAGCAAGTGAAAAACCAGGAAAATGTAAAGAAGTAAAAGGATTAGAAAATATAGATAAAATAATAAATATAGATCAATCACCAATAGGAAGAACGCCACGTTCAAATCCAGCAACATATACAGGAGTTTTTGATTTAATAAGAGATATATTTGCAGAAACAAATGAAGCTAAAATGCGTGGATTTGATAAAGGAAGATTCAGCTTTAATGTAGCAGGAGGAAGATGCGAAAGTTGTAATGGAGATGGTGTACACAAAATAGAAATGCACTTTTTACCAGATGTTTATGTACCTTGTGAAGTATGTAAAGGAAAAAGATATAACAGAGAAACATTAGAAATAAAATATAAGGGAAAGACAATAGCAGATGTGCTAGATATGACAGTAGAAGAAGCTTTAACATTTTTTGATAAAATACCAAAAATTAAACAAAAAATACAAACATTAAATGATGTTGGACTAGGATATATAAAATTAGGACAACCATCAACAACATTATCAGGAGGAGAAGCACAAAGAGTAAAACTTGCAACAGAATTATCTAAAAAAGCAACAGGGAAAACATTATATATTTTAGATGAACCAACGACAGGACTTCATATAGCTGATGTTCATAGATTAGTAAATATTTTACAACGATTAGTTGATACAGGAAATACTATAATAGTAATAGAACATAATTTAGATTTAATAAAAACTTGCGACCATATAATTGATTTAGGACCAGAAGGTGGAGATGCTGGAGGGCAAGTAGTTGCAGTAGGGACTCCTGAACAAATTTGTAATAATGAACAGAGTTATACAGGAAAGTTTTTGAAGAAATACTTGCAATAAAAAAATAGTTTGCAATTTTATGTAAAATATGCTATAATTTAAATTGCAACTAGAAAGTTTGTTTTGGTAATCTCGAAAGGTATATTCCGAATTTCATAAGGAGGTAATGACATGAAGAAAATGAAAAAACGGATTATTGTAACACTCGTTAGCTCTGCAATGGCTTTATCTATGTTATCAGGATGTGGTAAAGAAAAGGTTACACAGAGTACTACAGCTGTATCTAAATCAACTACATTAGGAAAGTATTACCTGTATGAAACCACAGATGCACAGGAATATTTAGCTTTTCTAGAAACATATGATAAAAGCAGGTATGAAGTTGTCGATATTTCCATAGGTTATTATGGACCATCAATAACAGGAAACTACCTGAATCACTATGCAGTAACATACAGAGATATCGAAGAATAAGATATTGTTACAAAACGTTTAAAAGATGGGAAAGAGTTTATCTCTTTCTCATCTTATCTTTCTTCCTTTAACTTTGTAAATTTCTTTTTACAATTTCATTTATTTTAGTACTCCAAAGCTCGTGTTCTTCTAATTCTTTAACTTGTTTTTTATAATCTTATTATAATATTTGAGTTTACATATTTTATATTGACACTTTGTAAAAAAAATGATAAAATTATTTACATAACAAGTAATTATTTTATCAAACAATGGAGGTAAAAAAAATGAAAGAGATACGGACACTTATATGGGATTGTGATGGATTAATGTGGTTCCATAAACCTGAAGAAGCTAAAATAATATCTAATGCTATGGGTATCATAGATGAAGATGAGTTTAAAGAAGAATTCTTCACAATGATATGCAGTTTTAGTACTGAGTTTGCACAAAAAAGAGTCACTTTAAATGAAATGTATAAATTTGTAGAAAAAAAGATGCCAATTTTATTTTTCTACAAATATACAGGTAATGACTTTATGAAAATGTGGTCAAAATTAAAATTTGAAATTAATGAATTTAATGACCAAGTGATTTATGTGTTAAAATATTTACAAAACAAAGGTATAAAGAATATCATTAAGTCTGATTGGTGGCGAGATGTACAGCTACCAATGCTTTACCAATATGGAATATTGCAATATATAGAAGAAGTTCATTTTTGCGATTTTTCATATTTAAAATGCAATCCATTATCAGCTAAAGAGATAATTGCGTCCGGAAAAGAAGATTCATATATCTTCATAGGCGATTCGCTTACCAGTGATATATGTTTTGCAAACAATGCAGGTATAAAATCAATATGGTTTAATCGTGATGGTAGGCAAATCAACGAAACACAATATACGCCTACTTATGAAATCAATTCATTGTTGGAAGTAATGAAGAACATAATTTAGTTCAGAAATAGCCGATTCAGTATTTGAGTCGGTTATTTTTTATATTATAGGAAAATTCTCCATATTTCCTATAATATAAAGCATTCTACAGAAAAATTGCTATACAATTTTTCACGGACGAACAAAGAAACGGACTTTAAAATGTTCTAAATAGTAAAAATATACTAGACAAAAACAGAAAAAGGTTATATAATTATAGCATATAAAAAAACTAAGAAAAAGAGGAGTACATTTAAACACCAATTTAAAGAGAATAGAAGTCATAGGCTGTAAGCTTCTAAAATTAAGATAAATGGAAGTAACTTTAGAGTTGATAATCTGAAAATAAACTTAAGATTATACGTAAAGCTGCGTTAAAGCTAAATGAGATGTTATCTATATTAAAGATAAATAATTAAGGTGGTACCGTGAGAACAAACTCGCCCTTATACTCGTATTAGAGTATGATGGCGAGTTTTTTTGCCCACAAGTAAACGTCCCTTTTAGGGATAATGAAAGGAGAAATTTTTATGATTGAAAAAAAATTAAATGAAAAGTATAATCCACAAGATTTTGAAAAAAAACTATATCAAGAATGGGAAGAAAAAGGATATTTTAAGCCAAGTATGGATAA
>CANQTJ010000150.1 GCA_947626705.1 uncultured Clostridia bacterium
TCTTATGGTGCAGATGGCCGGAATCGAACCGGCACGGTTTATTCAACCGCAGGATTTTAAGTCCTGTGCGTCTACCAGTTCCGCCACATCTGCATATCATATTATTTGAACTGGTTTTACCTTAAAGACAATTGATATTATAATGCTAAGAATAAAAAAAGTCAATACTTTTTTTAAATTTTTATAATTAATATATAGCAATTTTTTAAAATTCAGAAGTTTCAATTGTCTTTAAACTTTTCCTTCTGAATTTTAAATTACTATATACCAATAATATATAATATAATTTAATCATATATTAAAAACTATACATTTGTAGATGTATTATTACTATCAAATGGAATAAATTTATTTACAATACTTTCTTTTTGAACTCCTTCAGCTCTAAATGTCATAAAAGATGTATTTATTTTATTCTCTATTTGTTCTTCTATTTCATCTTGATTTGCATGTTCCACTAAAACTAATTCGCTAACTAAAATTTGTTTAGCATTATTAAGCATTTTCTTTTCTCCAGTAGAAAGTCCTTTTTCTTTTTGTTTAAAACTTAAGTTTCTTACTACATCTGCAACTTCATAAATGTCTCCACTTTTCATTTTATCCATATTATCTCTATATCTTTTGTTCCAATTTTTTTCCATAACAGTTTCATCTTCGCTAAGTACACCAAAAACTTTTTCTGCTGATTTTTTATCTATTATATTCCTTACGCCAACTTCTTCTGCTTTAGCAATTGGTATCATTACTTTTACGTTACTTGGCATTTTCAATATGTAATATGATTGTTTTTCACCTAATATATCTTTTTCTTCTATTGAATCTATTGTACCTGCTCCATGCATTGGGTATACTATTTTGTCTCCTACATTAAACATGTAAGTCAACTCCTTTCAGATTTTTTCAGCAAAAAAATATTATAAAGTCATGTCAATATCAATAACTTTATTGGATTTTTTAACCATATTTATTATACAACAAAAATTAAAAAAAGTCAAAGCTTTTATTTTGACTTTTTATGTAATTTACTTGAAATATCAGCATTTTTCAAGATAAAAATTTTTTTCTTACTTTAAATTTTATTTGGTTGTTGAACCAAATCCACCTTTTCTTTCTCCTTGTGCATTATCATCATCAGTTATTAAATATTTTTGAAAAATTGCTTGTCCTATACATTCTCCTTTTTTTATTTGTATATCTTCTTCTTTTATATTATAAAATGCAAACATAAAATGTCCATCATTATCTGGATTTTCATAATAATCTTTATCAACTACTCCTACGCTATTAGCCATTACTAATCCCTTTTTCTTTGGATTAGAACTACGATTGTATAGAAGAAGTACTTCATCATCTTGCATATATACTTTTAATCCTGTTTTTACTAATGTTGGTGACATTCCTTTCTTAAAGCTAGGTATTGTTGTATCTTCTGCCGCTTCTATGTCATATCCTGCTGAATATTTTGTTTTTCTTACTGGTAAATTTATTGCTTTATTTTCAAATCCTTTTGCTATTTCAAATCCTCTTATTTTTTCCATTTATTATTCCCTCCCTTTTTATTTATATTTTTTCATATTTATTTTAACTTGTCAAGACTCACAAAAGATTTAAATTTTTTTATTATGAAATATTGTTTGATGAAAAAAACATATCTATAAAAAAAATGAACTTTAAAATAGATATATTTTTTCAAAATAGTATATATAAAGAAACTGAAAGTTAATTACAAAAGAAGATATTTTGTTAAATTTTCAAAATATCTTCTTATCCAATATATTTATGCTCTTGATTCAACAATAAGCTTAATTCCCGTTCTATCTTCTCCTTCAACTTCTACCTCTGCAAATGCTGGTATACATACTAAGTCTACTCCTGATGGAGCTACGAATCCTCTCGCTATTGCTACAGCCTTCACTGCTTGATTTAATGCTCCTGCTCCAATTGCTTGCATTTCTGCTTTGTTTGATTCTTTAACTAATCCAGCTATAGCTCCTGCTACTGAATTAGGATTTGATTTTGATGAAATCTTTAAAATTTCCATTTTCTTTTGCCTCCTATTATTAATTTATTTTTTGTTGCAACTTTTATGATGATATTTTATATCTTCTGGAAAAAAATGTAAATAGTTTTTTGGAAATTTTTTCAAGTTTTCATCGCAATAACTTTTTTTTTTCGACACTATATCTGTATAATATATAATCTTTCTTTATACAGGGTAATCAAAATATATTATTATTTTAATCAATACTTATTCTTTTTATGCCTATAGCTTTGGAATTTTTATCATCTACATCAATTATAATCCCATTAAAAAAACATTCTCCCTCTGCAACTTTATATTTTTCAGGTAAAGTTGTTACCATTCTCTTTATAGCTACATTAATATCCATACCTAAAGCTGAATCTTTAGGTCCTGTCATTCCAATATCTGTAATATATGCTGTTCCTTTAGGTAAGATTCTCTCATCTGCTGTTTGTACATGTGTATGTGTTCCATAAATAGCAGTTACTTGTCCATCTAAATAGTATCCTAATGGTATTTTTTCTCCTGTTGCTTCTGCGTGAAAATCAATAATAATAATGTCTACTTTATTTTTTATTTTATTAACTATTCTTTTTGCTTCTAAATATGGGTTTTCTGATAATACGTTCATTTCTACTCTTCCTATTAAATTAATAACTGCTATATTTTTATCTTTACAATGATATATATTATATCCTTTTCCTACTACACCAGCTGGATAATTTGCTGGTCTTATTATTTTGGGATTATCTATAAATTTAAATATATCTTTTTTTCCCCATGTATGATTTCCCATTGTGATAACATCAACTTTTTCTTTTAATATATCATCAAAAATATTTTTTGTGATTCCAAATCCGTCTGCTGAATTTTCTGCATTTACAATAGTAAAATCTATTTTTTCTCTTTCTATTAAATCAGGTAATACTTTTTTTAATTCTTTTACCCCTGATATACCTACTATATCTCCAACTGCTAAAATTCTCAATTTCATTCTCCTCTCTTTCTATTATATAATACTATAAAAAAATATACTAATCAAGTTTTATATTATTTTTTAGTTTTTAAATTATCAAATATTAATTTAGAACAAAAGAGGACATTATTAACATTTTCACTATTTAAAACATTTTAAAGTCCGCGTCTTTGTTCGTCTGCGAAAAATT
>CANQTJ010000151.1 GCA_947626705.1 uncultured Clostridia bacterium
TGTGTATTTTCTGTTTGATTTAAGTCTTCTCCATTTTCTTTAGTATCTATATACTCTCTATCTACATAATTTTTTCTAATACCATTAAAGCATAAAGTTGCTATATCAATTCCTGTTATTTCTGATGCCTTTTGGTAAATTTGTCTAACTTCTTCATATTTTTCATATAAATCTTTCCCCATTCCTACTTTTTGACTACCTTGACCTGGGAATAAAAATGCAATTTTCACGTTATACCTCCAATAAAATACTTCCTGTGTTAAGTCCTCCACCATATCCTAAAAGAATTATTTTATCTCCCTTTTGCAATAAATTTTTTTCAAACATTTCATTTAATGCAATTGGAATACTTGCACAAAAGGTATTTCCTATATTTTGTATATTTATATATATGTTTTTTTCATCAATATTTAATCTATTTTTTATTGAATTAATTATTTTTAGGTTTGACTGATGTGGTATTATATACTTAATTTCTTCAATGTTTATTTTACTATTTTTTAATAGCTCTTTTATATTTTTTACTGTTTCTGTTACTGCATACTTGTATATTTCTTTTCCATTCATTTTTATATTTTCTGTTGTTGTAATTTCAAGTATATTTCCTTTTTGCCCATTACTTTTAATATTTGAATTATATAATTTTTCGTTATTTGTTTTTGATAATATGACAGCTCCTGCTCCATCTGACAAAAGTATTGATGTAGCTATGTCTTTCGTATCTAAACATTTTGACAAATTATCTACTCCAATTACTAATGCTCTTTTTATCTTTCCAATTGATATATAATTTCTTGCAATATCTAATGAATTTACAAATCCTGCACAACCAGCTAAGATATCTAAACACATACAATTTTCTATATTAAAATGTTCTTGTATTTTATAAGAAATCCCTGGCATTAACAAATTTGTCGAAGTTGTTGCTACTATAATTAAATCAATTTCTTTTATATTTATTTTTAGATTTTTATTCAATAAATTTTGAACGCTTTTTATTGCAAGTAGCTCAATATTTTCATCTTCTGAATAATATCTTGTAGATATTCCTGTTCTTTTATGTATAAAATCTTCTGTTATCTCTAACTTTTTAGCAAGTTCTTTATTATTTATTTTATTATTTGGCAAATAATTACCAGTTGCAATTATTTCTATATTGTTCATAATCACCTCTAAATTATATTTTCAAAATCTTTTATAATTTTTTGTATTAATCTTTCTTTTTCAAATTGTCTGTTAAATTCTCTTTTTAATGATGTTGCTATATTTTCAAGTTCTTTTGGAAAATTTATTTCATTAACATTAAAACCGATACTTATTATTAAATAGTTTATTTTATTTCCTATTGTATTTATTTCAGTTAATATTCCGCATATTTTTTTATTATTTAACATTAAGTCATTAGGTTCTTTTATTTCTAAATTTACATCATATAAATCTTTTATTCCTTTTTTTATTATTTCAGCACTTTTTAAAGTTAATCCATTTAAGTCTGCTATTTCACATTCAGGTTTATATAATATACTCATTGCTATGTTTTCATTATTTCCAGTAAACCAAGAACTTCCTTTTGTTCCTATTCCACTTATTTGTTTGTTTGCTATTATTACAGTTTTTGTTGTATATTTTTTATAGTTTTCTTTTAGATATTTATGTGTAGATTCAATTTGTTCATATTTTTCTATTGTCAATTTTTTCCTCCCTTTAATTTTTTTTAATTTTATAATAATCTTTTTCTTTTTTCATTATTCTGAACGGTCAGTTATTATGTTACAATTTACAACTAGTATGTTAATTAAATAATCTAAACGCCTTGAAGAACGGAAATTTCAAATATTATATATTTAACCTTTTTTATAAAACTTTTAATTGTAACATTATTATAAATATTAATATAAAAATTTTTAAAATATACTGGACTGTTTATATATTTTATGATATTATCTTTATTGAAAATCAGAAGAAAAAATTTAGGAGGTCTTTTTATGTCAAAAATTATAAAAACAATATTAATATTTATAACAATTTTTCTATTTAGCATTAGTTATGTAAAAGCTGTTGATTTAAACTTAACTGAAGATATTGCTGATGATGAAGAAACATATAATATAAGTAATGAAGATTCAGATGATTTTGACGACGATGGCGATTCAAACTCAAACTCAAATTCAAGTTCAAATGCAAATTCAGACTATACTAATAGTAATTCTATTAGTAGCAATACATATACACCATCTGCAAAAGTTAGTAGTAGTAGTAGTCTTCCAGAATCTAGTTTAGGATTATCAAATATTTTAAATATATTTTTAATTGTTATTGGAATACTTTTAATATTGTTAGCAATCGCTATTTTAATAAAAATGAATAATTAATTTTGTGAATAAAATATTATAAAAATTATAATATTTTATTTTTTATATTCTAGGAAAGTCATCATCGAAGATGATAGAGAAAAATTTTCCAAATTTCCTATAATATAAATCTAAGAAATTTGTCATTTATAGTAATTTTTTGTATGTATATTTTGTCCAATTTTAAAAATAATATTAATAGATTTATAATTTTTAAATCAATTATTTTTAAGGAGGACATTGAAATGAATAAGAAGTTTTTTGTTTCTTTAGCTATAATTCTTTGTGCTGTTTTTTCTTTTACATTTTGTTTCGCAAATGACGATGGAAATGGTTTTGAAAAAGCTGCTAATGATGTAAGAAATTTTGTAGGTGGTGTTGAAAATACTGTTGAAAATGCTGCTATGGACGTTTCAAATGCTTCAAAAGATGCAACTGGGGATATAGAAAATGGAATGAATGGTAATGACAATGACAATGGTAATGGTAATGGTAATGGTAATGGAAATGATAATAGGGATAATTCAACAGTAATGGGTTCAACAGGTAATGATGGTTATACTGCTACTAGAGTAGCAACTGGTGATAATACTGTTATGGGTATGACTTCTACTGCTTGGACTTGGATTATAGTTGCTGTTGCTGCAATTGCAATAATAGCTCTTATTTGGTATTATTCTATGCAATTTACAAATAATAATCATAATGATGAATAATGTATAATTTTTAAGTTTCGTTTTTTCATAAATCCATAATCTATATGAAAAAAACCGAAACTTAAATGTAAAATTTAATTGCAGTTTTGGATTTTTCGTG
>CANQTJ010000152.1 GCA_947626705.1 uncultured Clostridia bacterium
GAGAGCCATCTCTAGGACCAGTTTTTGGAATAAAGGGAGGAGCAACTGGAGGAGGAAAAGTACAAGTTGCACCAATGGAAGATATAAATCTTCATTTTACAGGCGATATACATGCAATTACATCTGCAAATAATTTATTATCAAGTATTATAGACAATCATATATATTTTGGAAATGAATTAGATATTCAAGAAGTAACGTGGAAAAGATGTGTAGACTTAAATGATAGACAATTAAGAAAGGTTGAAACTGGACTTTCTGGAGAAAAAAATATAGTACAAAGAGAAGATGGATTTGATATTACAGTTGCTTCAGAAATAATGGCAATTTTATGCTTAGCAGAGGATATTCAAGATTTAAAGAAAAAATTAGGAAATATAATTATTGGATATAATTCAAAAAAAGAACCAGTATATGCTAAACAATTAAAAGCAGAAGGAGCTATGACAGTATTACTAAAAGATGCTATAAAACCAAATTTAGTTCAAACTCTAGAACATACTCCAGCAATAATACATGGAGGACCATTTGCTAATATAGCACATGGTTGTAATAGTATAATTGCAACTAAAATGGCAATGAAATTAGCAGATTATGTAGTAACAGAAGCGGGATTTGGGGCAGACTTAGGAGCAGAAAAATTTTTAGATATTAAATGTAGAAAAGCAGGAATAAAACCAGATAGTGTTGTAATAGTTGCAACTATAAAAGCATTAAAATATCACGGTGGAGTTGAAAAAGATAGAATACAAGAAAAAAATCTAGACGGATTAAAAAATGGAATGAGCAATTTATATAAACATATAGAAAACTTAAAAGATAAATTTGGATTAAATGTTATCGTTGCCATAAACAGATATAATACAGACACAATAGAAGAAATTGAATACATACAAGAAAATTTAAAAGAAAAAGGAATAGAAGTAAGTCTTGTAGAAGGCTGGGCAAAAGGTGGAGAAGGAGCAATAGATATTGCACAAAAATTAGTAGAATTAACAGAAAAGCCAGAAAATTTTAAATATACATACAATTTAGAAGATGATATAAAAACAAAAATAAAAAAAGTAGCTAAAGAAATATATGGAGCAATGGATATAGAATTTTCAGAAGAAGCGAATAAAGAAATAGAAAGAATTGAAAAAAATGGATTTAAAAACTTACCAGTATGTATTGCAAAAACACAATATTCTTTTTCAGATGATGCAAAAAATTTAGAATGTAAAGAACCTTTCAAAATTACAATAAGAAATGTCAACCTAAAATCAGGAGCAGGATTTGTAGTAGCAATCTCTGGCAAAATAATGACAATGCCAGGACTTCCAAAAGTACCAGCAGCAGAAAATATAGATATAAATGAAAATGAAAAAATAGTAGGAATTTTTTAATTCTTACTATTTTCTTATCTTACTATTTTCTTATACGCACTTTTTATGCTTCATAATATTGGTCTGTATTAGAATAAAGTTCTTCAAGAGTAATTCCTAATACTTTACAAAAAGCTAAAGCTTCAAAATCTTTAACAGTCTTTTTACCATATTCAATCTCATAAATATCACAATTATACATAGTAACACCAAGCAAATCTAATTGGCGACAAATTTCAGGTTGAGAAAGTTTTTTAATTTTTCTATACTTTTTTAAGTTTTTACCAATTATATTCAAATTTCCATTTAAAGTTTTTACTTTCATATTGCAAAATATTCCTTTCATAAATACTAACCTATAAGTTATAGTTATTCTAATTAAAAATGATACATAGTACTAAAATTAAGACATTTTTAATTTAAAAATATGTTAATGTAATTAATAAGTTAACTAATTTAAAATTTGTTATTATTGTATAATAAAACCAAAAGACATATTACAGGAACAAACTGTAAATATTACAAAAATATTTCTTTTATTTAACAATTATGTATCAAATTACTAAAAAAGTTGAATAATAAGTATAAGTATGATATATTTTGAATTACAGGAACAACCTGTAAAATATACGAAAGAGGGAGATTTTATGATGAAAAAAAATAGCAAAAATAATAAGGGTATTACACTAGTAGCACTAGTTATAACAATAGTTATTTTATTGATATTAGCAGGAATTTCAATAGCACAGTTAACAGGAAATGGATTATTTGAAAATGCGAAGTTGGCTAAGGAAAAGTATTATAATGCACAGGATTTAGAAAATTCAATTTTAGATGATTATAATGATAAAATTAATGGTATTACTGGTACTTCAAGAGCAGATAATGTGTTTTCTGGTGTTGAACTGTTAGCAGAACCTGTAATAGTAACTACTTCTACAACAGACAAAATTATAAATCAGGAATTTACTATAGAAGATTCCTTTGAAAACTATGAATTTTTATTATTTACTATTGGAATTTATAATAATCAGTCTAATACATTTAGTGGTTTGGAAACACTTATGATATCAACTAAGCAAATAAAATATTTACAAAATTTATATAGTTCTAATAATTATATTATTTTAGATTCTCAAAGTGGTTCATTTTATTCTTATGCTGATATATGTGTTAAAGATAATACTACTTTTCGTATTTATGACACACAATCTGCTAATTCTGCTAGGACACATTTTGGAATAATTTCTATACAAGGAATAAAATAATAAAAACTTAGGAATAAAAAAATACACATCGCTTTGAAGAACGGAAATTTCAGATATTTTATATTTAACCTTCTTAATAAAAATTTAAAAACTATGAATTATAACAAAATAAAATATATGTCGAATTTTGACGATGAAAAAACATTGCAAAATTCGACTTTTTATAGTATTATATAAAATATATTTAATTCAAAATTTAGTTCAAATTTAATCTAAAAAAATCCCATTAAATTATATTAAAATATGGAAGGAAAGTGATAAAAATAAAAAATAAAATTAACCATCAAATAAATATTGACAATTCAGAAAAAGAAATTTATAATATATTAAATAGAAGTAATATAAAAATATTTACTTATGAAGATTACTTAAAATACCAAAAATTTATTAAAGCAAAAACACGTGATAAAGTAAACATTAATGGAGTTCAAGAAGAAAGTGAAACATAT
>CANQTJ010000153.1 GCA_947626705.1 uncultured Clostridia bacterium
AGTGCAGCTGCTATATATATACTAGGATCTTCGTCCCATTCTATTACATCTATTTTTTCTCCATTTAATTCATTTATAACATTTTGGATTCTTACTCCTTTATTTCCAACACATGAACCAACTGGATCAATATTAGGATCTGGAGAATATACTGCTACTTTACTTCTAGAACCTGCATCTCTTGATACACTCTTTATTTCTATTACTCCCTCATATATTTCTGGTATTTCAAATTCTAATAACTTTCTTACAAAATCTGGATGACTTCTTGAAATCATTACCTGTGGAGCTCCTTTTAATCCTCTTTCAACATCTACAATATATGCTTTTATTTTATCATTTACTCTATATCTTTCTGTAGAAATTTGTTCTTTTGAAAGCATTATTCCTTCAATTCTTCCTAAGTCAACTACAACTATATTTTTATCTGCCTTTTGAATAATACCTGAAACTATTTCTCCTTTTCTTTCACTATATTCATTAAATATTACATCTCTTTCCACTTCTCTTAATTTTTGCACAATAACTTGTTTTGCTGTTTGAGCTGCAATTCTTCCAAAGTCTTTAGGTACAATTTCTACTTCTACTGTATCTCCTATATTTATACTTTTATTAATTTTTTGAGCATCTTTTATACTAATTTCAGTTACATCATCATTTGCTACTTCCATTACTTCTTTTATTGAGTATATATGTGTTGCACCTGTCTTTTGGTCTATGTCTACTTTTACATTTTCTAATGCATCAAAATTTCTTTTATATGCTGTTACGAGTGCAGTTTCTATTGACTCTAATACATATTCTTTTTTTATTCCTTTTTCTTTTTCTAATTCTTCTAATGCTAATATTAATTCTTTATTATCAATAGCTTTCATTTTTATTCCTCCTTTTACCCTAAATGGGATATTCAAATATTAATATATTAACTTTCAAAATTAATTAATTTTATTTATTTTTAATGTAATGTATTACCATTCATAAACTGTTTTTATTTGTGATATATTCTTTCTTTCTATTTTTATTTCTTTATCTTCTTGTTGTATTGTTATTTCTTGATTATCAAATTTTTTTAAGTTTCCAGAATATTCTTTTTTTCCATTTTCATCTTTTTTAAATAATTTTATATTTATTTTTTGTCCTATACTTTTATTTAAATGTTTATCTTTTTTTAAAACTCTTTCTACTCCTGGAGATGATACTTCTAAAAAATATTGTTCTTTAATGTAATTTTCTTCATCTAAAATTTCTGTTATTCCATTATTAACTTTTTCACAATCATTTAAGTCTATTCCTTTTTCACAGTCTATAAATATTCTTAAAAAAAAGTTTTTTCCTTCTTTTACATATTCTACATCATAAAGTTCATATCCTAAATTTTCTATTATAGGTTCTAATAATTTTTGTACTTTTTCTTCTATACTTGCCAATTTTTACCTCCTTTTTAACAATTAGAGAGTGGGATTTGTTCCCACTCTCTTCAAATCTCTTATGTTGATGTATTTATTATACCCAATTTTTGGCAAAAATGCAAGTTTTTTTTCTAAACTTTTTCAATTTCTTTAATTTCTTCTCTTACATCATCTATTTTTATACTTCTATTATGAGTAATTTTTTCCCATGTTGTTTCTCTTTTAAATAAACATTTAAAGTTTATTAATAACCATGAACCCATGAAGAATGGATATGTAAAAAATCCTTTTATCATTGGTTTTATTGGTTTTCCATCTAAAAACATTACAAATGCTGCTGTTAATGATGGGAATAAAAATGTTGGTAATAAGTATCTTAATATATTTATTATTAATTCAGCTTGTGTCATTCCATCTAGCGCATATAATATAAAGTTTGAACCTAATAATATAAGAGTTATTATAAACATTGGTATACTTCCTATAATATAAAGAAATCCATCAATGCTCATCATTGTTTTCTTTTCTTTGGCTGCTTCTGCTAATTTAGCAGTATATTCTTTCATACATTGCATATGTCCTACTGTCCATCTACTTCTTTGTGACCAACTTTGTTTAAATCCTGTTGGCTGTTCATCATATACTATTGCTTCTGTTGACCAACCTAATCTTTTTCCTTCTAATATTCTTTGTAATGAAAATTCTATATCTTCTGTTAATGTTACTGTTTTCCATCCATTTTTTTCTTTAATAACATTAAAGCTTACCATAAATCCTGTTCCATTTAGCAATGGTGATAACCCTAAATTGTATCTTGCTAAATGATAAAATCTGTGCATTGTCCAATAAAATAACGCATATCCTGATGTTATCCAGTTATCTGTTGGATTTTTAATATCTCTATATCCTTGTACCACTTCTTCACCTTGACATAGTTTTTTATTCATTGCTGTTAAAAAGTTTTTATCTACTATATTGTCTGCATCAAATATACATATTGCATCATAAGGCGCATCTTCTTTTATTTTTTGTTGTAAAAACCAATCTAATGCATATCCTTTTGTTTTTTTAGTTTCATCAAATCTTTCGTATACTATAGCTCCCATTTGTTCTGCTACTTTTGCTGTATTATCTGTGCAGTTATCTGCTATTACATATATATCATATAATTCTTTATTGTAGTTTTGATTTTTTAAACTTTCTACTAAATTTCCAATTACTGTTTCTTCATTGTGTGCTGGTATTATTGCCATAAATTTATGCTTTTTGTTTGTTTTTAATGGTTTTTCTTTTAATTTTACTAGTGAGCACAAGCTTATTATTATTTGGTATAACCAAAATATTGTTATTAACCATACTAATGCTTCTCTTAGTATATAAATATAATCCATTCTTTTACCTTCCTTTTTTTCATATATTATATGTTTATTGTTCCTCTTTTTTTATTATACTATTATTGGAAAAATAATGCAACTTTTTTTTAAAATTTGAGTTTCTTTTTTATTATAATATATCTATTTATAAAAAAAATAATCAAAATAATCAGTTTAGAACAAAAGCGGACATTATTAACATTTTCACTATTTAGAACATTTTAAAGTCTGCTTCTTTGTTCGTCCGCGAAA
>CANQTJ010000154.1 GCA_947626705.1 uncultured Clostridia bacterium
CATAGTACGCTTGATTATAGAACGCCAAATGAAAAATATGCAGAATACATTAAGAATATAGCATAAATTAAAGTTGATATAAATGTTAAAGATTTTCTTTAATATTTATATCAACTGCTCAAGCGAAGCTTGATAAAAATATAAAAATTCGTAAAAAAATGTGTCTAAAAACTTGACCTAAATCCAAAGAATTTAAGGAGGAATTATTATGAGTAACAGTCTAAAAAAACGGATTACCAGAGCATTGTTAGTAGGTGGTGTTTGCTTTATGATTATCTGCAATATGTACAAGCTGTTTAATTATAGAGAAGACTGGTTTTCTGTTTCTCTTATGTGGGCAATTTCTTGGTCAATTGCTTACTTTGTTTCAAGAACTATAGCAGAAGCAGCAACTATAGTAGAAGCAGCAAAAGGTAAAAAAATGATATCAATTATTATTTTGGAAGCAGTAATATTATTTTTTGTAGCCTTAGTAGTCACGTTTATAACGGGAGTAATAATCGGCTTATCAAATTGGGATTACGTAGTTTCTAACACTTGCTTTCCGTTTGCATTATCACTCTTAGTACATAACGAATGGATAAGAGACTAATACTCAAAAAAGGGGGCTGTGAAAAAGATAATTATTGTATGAAAAAATCAATTAATACAAATAAATATTATAAACCAAAACAATTAAAATTACTACTAGAAATTGAAAAAATTATAGAAATTTCTGATAAAAAACAAGCTAACAAAACAAATTTTCTTAATTATTTACATCTTTTATCTTTTATAAGAATAACTAAATACATATCAAAATTATCAGTATAAAATAAAAAGATGTTTTTATAGAACATTAAATCCCATAAAAACATTTAGATTGGTGCGGATGAAGGGACTCGAACCCCCACGCCGTTGGCACTGGTTCCTAAGACCAGCGCGTCTACCAGTTCCGCCACATCCGCATTAATTATTAACAATAAATATAATAGCATATACAAGCTTTTATTGTCAATAGAAATTTTATAAAAATTTAAAATAAACCATTATCATATAACTAAATAAAAAGTAAAATAATTCCTCCAATTATACATAAAATAAAACCTAAAAATTTTAATCCCAAAGACCCCTCATTTTGATCTCCAAAACTAAAAAAGTTTTTTGTTAATATTCTAGCATCATATATTAAAATTACACCGAAAAGAATTATTAAAAGTAAAATTATTTTAATTATTATATTAAACATTTATATCTACATCCTTATTAATTTATATAAATATATTAATATGTATTTATATAAAAGTCAAGGTAAAAATATTCTAAATTTTGTTTTTTTATAATATATCAAAAATATGTTTATTTAAAAGTTAAATAATTCTTTTTTCAAAATTATATATCAATTTAAAAGTAGATATTTTAAAACAAGAAATTTAGAACATTAACAACTAAACACAGACATAAAAAAGGTATTGAAATAAAAATTTAATAATTTACGTATTATTCTAGTAAAGCATTCAGAAGGATTATAAAATAAAATTCTATAGGAAAAGGTACTAAATTAAATTAGTACCAATATAAAAAATTCAATTTTTACTTATCTTGAAAAAATTTTTCTTTAAAAATAACTACAAACATAACTGATAAAAAAATAATAAAAATAATTATTGGCACAGCAGTTTCTATACCTGTTTTAGGAGTGTCATCTTTTTCTTGGGATTCAGTAGTTGGTTTTGAAGTTTCTGTTTGAATAAAAGTATCACCTGTAGGTTTTATATGTGCAATTTCATTACTTTTATATAATATTTTTTTATTTTGATCTGTGATAACTAATGTATTTTCATTTATAAAGATTTTATTTACAGTGTTTTCAGAATTTACTACATTAAGACCAGCAGAAGGATCATAAATATCAACATAAATTACTCCAGAAGTTTCAGTAGATGATAATGTACCATTCATTATTAATGTGGGAGTATTTTTGCCAGTAGTTGAACTATCTTTACCAATTTCTATACCATTGTTAAAACCTTGGCTACCATTTTTCTTTAAAATTAAATTTTTAATTTCTGCAGTACCACCATTGATGAAAACACCACCATAATTGCAATCAAAAATTGTTACACCATCTAATAGTACATATCCACCATTATAAGCTTGTACTCCATAAGTTGAAGCTTTAGTCAAAGTAATATTTACTAAGTTTAGTTTAGCACCTGAACCAGATGTAATTAAGCTACCATTGCCTTCGTTTGAATACCAATTTTCAGGAATTCTAGATATTGTAAAATTGTTTCCATTGATAGTTATGTTTTTACCAATTATACCTATATAAGAAGTTATACTTATATTAGCTGTCAAAGTGATGGTATCTCCATCTTCTGCATTTTCAACAGCTTGACGTAAGGTTTCTTCATCATACACTTCCGTAGTTTTAGCATTAGAAGAATTTGGAATAAAAGCAAATACTAGTAAGAACATTAATATAAGTAAAAAGATATTTTTGTAATTTTTCATTTTCTTTTTTCCTTTCAATCAAAATAATTTTAAAATACTATTTTTAGTATTTAAGTATTTTATTTTATTATTTGTATTAGTATAAATTTTTATACAAAATATAAATTTATATTTAGATTGAATGCAAAAATAAAGCAGTTCGTAAAGTTTATTACTTTATGAACTGCTCTATTGTTATTTTAACATATATTAATTAATAATTCAATAATTTTTTTCAATATTTTTCAACATTGTGTAATAACTAGTTTACATTATAAAAAATTATTAAGAAATATAAATACTAATATATTTTTTATATTTTTATTTATTTCTATTAATTTTTATTTTTTAATTTAAAGTTTCATAAAGTAATAAACTTTATGAAATTTATAGGTGGTAATAAATGAGCGAGATAACAACAAAAACAGGATATTACACAACAACAAAAAGGAAAAGAATTTATACAAATCATTTAGATTACTTAAAGTT
>CANQTJ010000155.1 GCA_947626705.1 uncultured Clostridia bacterium
ACATATAGCTATTTTTCTTCCATATTTTACTGCTGAATTTACTATTTGTTGAACTCTATGAACATTTGATGCAAATGTTGCAACTACTATTCTTTTTGTGCAACCATCAAATAAATTGTCGAATACTGGTCCTATCGAACTTTCAGACATTGTGAATCCTTTTCTTTCTGCATTTGTACTATCTGACATTAGAGCAAGTATTCCTTCTTTTCCTAATTCAGCAATTCTTGCAAAGTCCATAATCTTTCCGTCTATTGGCGTATAATCTATTTTAAAATCTCCTGTGTGTAATATTGTTCCAACTGGTGTATTTATGGCTAACATTACTGAATCTGGTATACTATGTGAACTTCTTATAAATTCAACCTTAAAGTATTTACCAAAATTTATAGTTTGTCCTTGTACTACTTCAATTAATTTTGAACTTCTTAATATTCTATGTTCTTCTAATTTATTTTTTATTAATCCCATTGCAAGTTTTGGTGCATATACTGGTACATTTATTTGTTTTAATAAATATGGTACACTTCCTATATGGTCTTCATGTCCATGCGTTATAATCAATCCTTTTATTTTATCTACATTTCTTTGTAAATATGTTATATCTGGTATAACTAAATCTATTCCTAACATATCATCTTCTGGGAATGATAAACCACAGTCTACAATAATAATTTCATCTTCATATTCAAATACTGTTATATTTTTTCCAACTTCATGTAGACCACCTAATGGTATTATTCTTAATTTTGACTTTTTAAATATCTTATCTGTGCTTCTTTTTCCTCTTTTGTTATTTAAATTAGATTGATTATCTATCTTATCTAATACTTTTCTTATTTCAATATTTTCTTCTTTTTCTTCAGCTTTTTTTTGTATTCTTTTTTGCGTCTTATCCTTTAAATTATTTTTTGTACTTTCTCCTATTCTCTTTTTTGTTATATTTTTTTTCTCTTCTTTTTGCTTTGTATTTCTATTATCTTTTCTAGTAGTATTTCTTTTGCTTTTTTGCACTTTTTCTTCATCATTGTTTAAATTATCTTGTGTCATTTTTTACCTCTCTTTCTTATTTTATATTATTCTTGATTTTAATTTTCCTGATATTTAATGCTTATATATAATATATAAATTTTATATAATTATCTGGTAAATTTTAAAATCATATTCAATTTTTATAAATACCTATGTTTAAAAAGGACATATTTAATTTTGCTTTATTAAAGTTGATATATTAATATATCAACCTTAATAGTTAATTAATTTTTATTAACAATGAACTATAACAAAGTTTTTTATAATAACAAAATAAATCTATAATAATTACATATATTGTATTATAAATATTTCTCATTTATTTGAATTTTAATCCGTTCTCATCTCATTATTTTTATGTTCTTTTTACTGGTCTTTTAAAAATCTCATTTTTTGCCCTTTGGCAATCTAGTGGTTATTATACTATAATTTTAAAAAAAAGTCAAATAATAAATCCTTATTAAAAAACATACGTTTAATAATAAGGATTTAAACAATAAACTTACTGTTATTATTCTGTTCTTAGCGCTATTACTGGGTCTTTTTTACTTGCAATTCTTGCTGGAATTAATCCTGCTATAATTGTTAATATCATACTTATAAGAACTAGTATAACTCCTGCAACAAATGGTACAGTTGTTACTACTTTAACACCTGTAACTGCATAAATTAATGCATTGATAGGAATTGTTAACAATATAGTAATACCTATACCTATAAGTCCTGATATTAATCCTACAATTAACGTTTCTGCGTTAAATACTCTTGAAATATCTTTCTTAGAAGCTCCTATTGACCTTAATATTCCTATTTCTTTTGTTCTTTCTAATACAGAAATATATGTTATTATACCTATCATTATAGATGAAACTACTAATGATATTGCTACAAAAGCGATTAATACATAACTTATTGTATTTATAATTTGACTTACAGATTTCATCATTGTTCCCACAATATCTGTATAATTTATTGTATTTTCTTCTTTTCCATCTTCTTTTTGTTTTTGATTATATTCTTCAATAGCTGTTGCTGTATATGTTTCCATCATTTTTGCAATTTCTTCACTACTTAATTTGCTCATTGCTATTCTTTGTTCATTTGTTAAATTCTGTATCGTGTTATTTTGTTCATCTTCTGTTGGAAATTTTAATCCTGAAAATACATTTATATCTTTATTATCTTTTTGTTCTTGAACTATTTGAGTTGTATTTGATTTTTCTATTATATATTCTTTTAGTTTCTTTGTATATCCTATTCCACTCGTTACTGAAGTTGATGCTACACTTTGTTCATTTTGTTTTATTATTCCAACTACTTTGATACTTTCAGCATTATCTATCTTTTCTTTTAGATATTCTTCATTATCTTCTTGGTTAATCCATAGTCCATTTTGTTTTTCATAATAATCTGAATTTAATAATAGTTTAAAAGATAAATTTAATAAATCATCATAAGTGTATACTGTCTGTTCTTGATTTTCTCCAATTTTTTCTCCATTCTCTACTGCTTTCCATTTATCCTTTAATTCTTGTTGATTTTTTAATCCTAATGAATATAATGTGTAATCATCTATTCTTCCATCTTCTTTGATTATTAAAACTACTTCATTATATTCTTTTGGCCAACTTCCTTTAACTAAATCAAATTGCTTTTGTAATAATTCTTGGTTATCTAACATTTCTATAAATATATCTGTATTTGTCATCATTGAACTTCCAAACATTGATGATACAGAAGAATTGTTTTGTGCGTCTATCATTTCTCCCATTCCTAATGCATTCATAACTGTACTAGGATTTACTCTAACTATTCCGTCTTCTGTGTTTTCTTTGTATAAATTTATATTTAAGTCATATCCATAACTTATGCTATTACTATTATTTGAAATTCCATTATTTCC
>CANQTJ010000156.1 GCA_947626705.1 uncultured Clostridia bacterium
ATAAAAAATAAAAAAGTAAAAAAAATAAGGAATAAAAATGAAAATAAAAAAATGTAGCAAAAAAACAGTAAAAATAATAGTAATAGCAATAATTATAACATTAATAACAATAATAATGTTTATACCAAATGGAATAGTAGACACAATAAAAAATGCAATACAAAAAGAGGAGGAATATAGCTTTACATATCAATTGAAAAAGTACGATTTAAACACAAATGAATATTCAATATTAGTAACAGTAACAAATCCAGAAGGGATAGAAACAATAGAATATCCAGACAATAAAATGACGTTAAATTGTAATGGAAAAAAGAAAATAGCGTTTGATTATATAACAAAAGATATGACAGATTATGTGTTTAAAGTAAAAGTACCAAATCAAGATGTAAAAGAAGAAAAAATAGAATTTGAAAGACCAAGAACAGGAAAGGGAACATATAAAAACATAAAAGGTGTTTATATGAATACACCAAATATAGAAGATGGACTAGAAAAAGAATATACAAGATATTTAGTTCCTTCGGAAGATGATGGAGGAATACTAAAACCAGACAAATGGCTAACAGAAAAAGCACCAGAAAATTGGTACGATTATAAAAATAAACAATGGGCAAATATTTATGTAGAAAGTAATGGAGTAGAAAGTTATTATGTCTGGATACCAAGATACGCGTACAAATTACCTCAAAACAATGAAAAAGGAAACGAAAGAACAGATATAAAATTTATAGATGTATATAACAAATATATAGATGCAGATACAGGAGAAGAAAAAACATGGGAAGAATTGAAAGAAGAAGGATATAAAATACCAGACGCATTTGAATGGGGAAATTATAGTGAAGTATCAATATCAGGATATTGGGTAAGCAAGTATGAATTATTAGATTTAGGAGGATATACAATAGATTACAACTTAACCGCAAATACAACACAATTTAATGTAAGTAATTTTAAAATAAACGAAACCAAAAAAGAAAAGATAAAACAATATACTTATGCAATAAATGGTCAAATACAAGAAACAAAAACTGAATTAGATAACTACTCATTTAAAAATGTAAAAACAGACCAAGACAACGTAATAAATGTAACAGCATTAAACGAACAAGGAGAAATTGTAGGAAGTATGACCAAAAAATTAGAATTAACAGAAGTAAATAAACCAAATTTAGAAAACTTTGATAAAGATACAACATTCTACGTATATTGGGACGAGGAAGGAAACGAACATAATGAAATACCAATAAGCAAAGCCCCACCAGAAAATTGGTATAATTACACATTTTCAAGTTGGGCAAATATAGTAACAAGAAATAATGGAATAGAAAGCTATTATGTATGGATACCAAGATATCAATATAGATTAGACACAACAAGCCAAAGAACAAGTATAAGATTTATAAAAGGAACAGGAATAGAAGTAGAAACAGGGTACCAAATACCAGAAGCATTTACAACAGAAACAATTGATGGAAAAGAAATACAATTAGAAGGATATTGGATATCAAAATACGAACTAAGTACAGAAGAAAAAGAAGAAAGATTAGATGCAGAACTAGCAGTATCAAGTAACTTAATAAGAGTAAAAGACATAAAAGGAACATTAATAGATAATGAAAAAACAACAGAGCAAGTACCAAAAGATGGAGGACAAGAAGGAGAAACAGAAACAGTAGACAAGCCAATACCACTAAAATATGAATATTACTTAAATGGAGAAAAACAAGACCACGAAGGAACAAGCAATACAGAACACTATGTATATGAAAGATTAGAACAAAATAAAACATATACCATAACTATAATAGTAAGAGAACAAGATAGTAATAAATATGTAGGAGCAATAACCAAAAAAGTAACAACGAAAAAAGAAAATGCACCAGAATTTACAGGATTTGATTTAAGTAAAACATATTACGTAACTTATGATGAACAAGAAAAAGCAAAAATAGGAGAAAAAGTGCAAATAGACGACAACGGCAATGCAACAAATATACCAAATGATTGGTACGATTACAGCCAAAGTAAATGGGCAAATATAGCAGTTATAGATGGGGAAGTAGAAAATGGAGAAATAAAAGAAGGAGCAACTTCAATAAATTATTTTGTGTGGATACCAAGATATGAATATAGAATACTACCAGACAGAGGAGTAGAAAATATAGCAAATAGAAGAATAGAAGTAAACTTTATAGAAGGAAAAGGTACACAAACAAGTGCAGGATATCAAATACCAGAAGCATTCTGGTGGGATAAAAATGAAGATGAAGAACAAAGCGAAGATGAACAATTAAAAGGCTATTGGATAAGTAAATACGAATTAAAGTAATAAAAAATGGAGGATAGATATGAAAAGTAAAAAAATTATAATAATGATAGTAATAAGTTTAACAATAATATTTCAAATAGGCACAGTACAAGCAGCATTACAAGCAAATGGAGATGAACCGGCAAAAAAAGATAGAAATACATGGATGGTAGAAATAAGGAAAATGGAAACATTAGGAGGAACATTGGGATTACAAGAAACAATCAATGAAACAGATTTAACAACACAAGGTGAACCAAATAATATAGATATACATTTGCAAAAGAATACAGAATATGGAGCAATGGCGTTATTATCAGCATCATCTTATGGAAATCCAAATAAAATAGAAAATGGAGGAACAACAACAGGAAATGCAACAGGAGTAGTTATACCATATAATCCAGAATGGACGGCAGCACAATATACAGACCATATAGGAGGAACAAATTATGCTAATAGATATATAAATTATTATAATATAACTAATAAAACTACACAAAAAAGTGGAGATGCATTGCTTGAAACGCAAGGTTGGCATGGAAGTAAATTTACTTACTATTATTTTAACTGGAGGAGTGCTGAACATTATTGTGCAGGTGGAATAG
>CANQTJ010000157.1 GCA_947626705.1 uncultured Clostridia bacterium
TTTCGCGGACGAACAAAGAAGCAGACTTTAAAATGTTCTAAATAGTGAAAATGTTAATAATGTCCGCTTTTGTTCTATGTAAATAAAAAATATAGAAATATAATAATATAATAATAGGGGGGAAAAGCAGATGTTAAAACTAAAAAATGTATCAAAATTTTACTATAATAAAGGTATAATAGCATCTGGATTTAACAAAGTTAATTTAGAATTAAAAATTGGTGAATTTGTTGTAATAACAGGAGAATCAGGAAGTGGAAAAAGTACACTATTAAATGTAATATCTGGAATTGATAGTTATGAAGAAGGTGAAATGTATATAAATGGCAATGAAACAAGCCATTATACAGAAAGAGATTTTGAAGACTATAGAAGAAAATACATTGCTAATATTTTTCAAAGTTTTAACTTAATTAATAGCTATACAGTATACCAAAATGTAGAATTAGTAATGTTATTAAATGGATATAAAAAGAAAGATGTTAAGAAAAAAATATTAGATATTATAGAGCAAGTCGGACTTACTAAATTTAAGAATACAAAGGTTTCTAAGTTATCAGGAGGTCAAAAGCAAAGAGTTGCAATAGCAAGAGCAATGGTAAAAGACACTCCTATTATAGTTGCAGATGAGCCAACAGGAAATTTAGATTCAAAATCAGCAGAAGAAGTTATAGAAATACTAAAAAAAGTTGCTAAAAATAAATTAGTAATAATGGTAACACATAATATTGAGCAAGTAGAACAATATGCAACAAGAATTATAAAAATGAATGATGGTAGAATTATAGAAAATACCGAAATAAAAAAGGTAGAAGATGAACCAATTGTAAAAGAAAGTATATATAACAATATAAAAATATTTAATAAGTATAGATTGGGAATTAGAAATACATTTAATATTTTAGCAAAATTTTTATTATTATTTGTAGTATTCTTTTTTATGAGTTCAGCAATTTTAGGAGAATATGCAAGTTTTCAAATGTCAGAAGAAGAAATGACAGATGATGGATATAGCATTGCTTTTAGAAATTTATCAGAAAATAGAATTATTATTAATAAAGAAGATAGAACATCATTTAATGATGAAGATTATGAAAAAATAAAAAAATTAGATAATATTGATTACATAGTTGAAGATGATATTTTTTTAGATACAAGTGTAATATTATCTAAAGAGAGCAGAAGTTTTAATAGTTATTTAATGGACATTGAGAACTTAAAGGATAATCTAGATTTAGGAAGAATGCCAGAAAATGAAAATGAAGTTGTTTTAAAAATTAGTAAAAACCATTATTATATTAAAGAAACAATAGATGATGTATTAAATAAAACATATTCAATTTTAAAATCAGAAGAATTAAATTCATATACTGATGAAAAAGTAATGGATTTAACTATAGTAGGGATAAAATATAACGAAGATGATAATGATTACAATAGTAATTTATATGTATCAAAAAATGTTATAAAAACATTAAGAAAAGATATGAATAAAAACTATAGTAATATAAAAATATTTTTAAATAATAAATATGAGCAATATAAAGTGGAAACAAGTGAAAATGTTGAAAGAGGAAAGGCAATTGTAGATGACGAATTAAAATATCAATTTAAAAATTATAGAATTATAAACCAACCTATAAACATATATGTAGATAATATTTATTATAATGATGAACTAGATTTAAAAATATCTAATACATATACAAAATCAAATTTAAAAAGATTAACTGGACTTACAAAATATGATAATAATAGATATAAAATATTTGTTAATGAAGATGATTATAATTCACTTTATGATAAACCATCATATCAATCAAGTGTATTTATAAAAGATGTAGATAAAATAGAAGAAACAATAACACAACTTAATAATTTGAATTTAAATGCTAAAAAGGTTACAGATTTTAAAGTTAATCAAGGGCAAATATATAAAAGCATTATGAAAATAATAAAGGTAGTTGTTACTATTGTACTTATTATAGTTTTATTCTTTATTTCTTATTTAATAATTAGAATAATATTAAAATCGAGAAATATATACTATACAACATTAAGAATGTTAGGAGCTACTTACAAAAATGTAAGAAGAATATTAGATATTGAACTGTTTACTAATGCAACTATATCTTATTGTACATTAATATTGTTTTTATATTTGGTAAAATCAAACATAATAAAATTAGAATATATCGCTAAACTTACAAATTACATAGGAATTAAAGAGTTCGTCTTAGTATATGTTATATTAATTGTAATTTCAAGATTAATTTCAATTAAATTTGCAAGAAAATTGTTTAAAAATACAGCAATAAATACATATAATGAGGAGGTGTAGAGATATGATAAAATTAGTAAAAGTAAATAAGTATTTTAATAGAAGAAAAAGAAATCAAATTCATATTATAGATAATACTTCCTTAGAACTTGAAAATACAGGATTAGTAGCTATATTAGGACAATCTGGAAGCGGAAAAACTACACTTCTTAATGCAATTGGTGGACTTGATAAAGTAAATAGTGGTAAAATTTATATAAATGGCAAAAAAATAACAAAAAGAAATTCATATACAGTAGACAAAATAAGAAATCTTAATATAGGTTATATATTTCAAGATTATAAATTAATAGAAAATATGTCTGTATTTGATAATATTGCAATTAGTTTAAGAATGACAGGATTAAAAAATAAGAAAGAAATAGAAAAAAGAGTAAATTATGTTCTAGAAGCAGTTGATATGTATAGATATAGAAACAGACCTGCAAAAATGTTATCTGGAGGAGAAAAACAAAGAGTAGCAATAGCGAGAGCAATTGTAAAAAATCCAAGTATTGTAATTGCA
>CANQTJ010000158.1 GCA_947626705.1 uncultured Clostridia bacterium
AATTATTAGTTGTATTTATATATAAGTTATCTATTATATGAAAGTTACCATTAAATGTTCCTTTAAATAAATGACTTGTATTTGTTCCATAATTTCCAATTGGTTCCCAACTTCCTAATTCCTCTGAACAAACAGTATTTAAATCAAGGTTATTCATTACTCTTACAGTTCTTCCTTCAAATGTTGCTCCCATGTTTACTTTATCTCTAAAATTTTGTAAATCTTGCACAGTATATATATCTATATCTTCTGTTATTTCTGTTACATTTACAGATGCTAACTTATAATTATCTTTTTCGTCTTTTACTATTATTGCATAAGTTCCATTTTCATTTACTTCTTTTTGTAATTTATATAATCCATTTTCTTGAGTTGGAATTTCTTTTTCTTCTCCATCTAATATAATATTATTTATAGTTCCTTCGTAGTTTATTTCAAAATTTATAGTTGCTTTTGTATAATCGCTACTTATTGTTGAGCTAGATGTAATTTGTATTTCTTGATTTTCGTTCCCTTTTCCTAAAGATATTCCTATTTTAGGTACACTTCTATCAATTTCGAATTGCCAACCATCAACAATTACCATATCTCCTACAACTACCATTTGTTGTTCTTGTAATTTTTTATCTATATATTCATTTTCATCATATTCGTTATTTGTATATTTGTCTATTCCTAAATCTGTTAAGGCTAATTCTAATTTTTCTCTTGCAGCTTTTTCTGAATATTCTTCACCTGACATTTTCGCTTTACTAAATAGCCCATTTCCTGTTAATTGAGAAATTGATATTCCCGCCAATATTAATAAAATTACTATAGTTACTACTAATGATACTAATGTTATTCCTTTATTTTCTTTATTGAGTGATTTCATTTAATTGCCCCTTTCTCTTTTGTTTATTTTGTACATTTATTGGGTTATTATGTAACATTGTTATTACAAATTTATTGTTTAAATTTTATCATTTGAATAATTTTTTGTAAATACTTTTTCAAAATTTAAGTTTTGGTTTGTTACTAGTTAATAATTTTTACAAAACCTTTTACAAAGATGCGACTATTTCTATATTTATATAGTATCTCAGTTCAATCCATACATAAATAATTTCTAATGAAATATATGGAGCCTCTTTCACTTAGTCCTCGCTTCGCTCGACGCGAACATTACTCCATATATTTCAAAGAAATTATAAATGTATTCCAATCACATTCGATACGATATAAATATAGAAATAGTCGCATCTTTTATATGATTTATTAATAAAACCATTATCAAGTAACTTCGGTTTGTTTACATATAGATTATTGATTTATGAAAAAAAGATATTTATTTCAAAGTGAGTTCGACCTGTGAACTTATTCTTATATTTGTTTAGAGTGTGTTTTCTAAATTTGAATTTTTTTAGTATATTTTTTATTATATGTATTCACTTTAGGTTAAAAAAGTGATAAAATATGTAAAAACAAAAAAGGAGTAAGAGAATATGAAAAAAGAAGAAATAACTCTAAAAAATACAAAAGCTGAAATATTAGATGCATTAAATGAAGCATTAGAAAGAGAAAAGAATATGTCACAAATAAAATATGAACCTGAAAAAGAAGAAAAAAAACAAAAGGTAGAAAAAGCTATAGAAGAAACAAAAGTGAATGTTGAGCAAAAAATATTTTCAGAAGAGCTAAATAAAAAATTTCAGGATTTAGAAATTGCTTTACAAGAAGAAGAAAGAAAATTAAAAGAATTGTATGGAATAGAAAAAGAATTAAGTAATTTGGTAGTTGTAGTAAATGCAGGAAAAGATTATATTACTGAATTAGAAAATAATAAAAAGAAGAAAACAGATGAAATAAATGAACAAATAAAAAATTTAGAAGAAGAATACAATATGAAAAAGAACAATCTAGAAAAAGAGTATGAAGTCAAAACAAAAAGTATACAAATGGAAAGAGAAAGAGAAAACGAAGAATATACTTATAAAATAAAGAGAGAAAGAGAAATTAGCAATAATAAATGGGAAGATGAAAAAGCACAAAGAGAAAAAGAATTAGCTATAAGAGAGCAAGAGATAAAAGCACATTTAGAGGAGATAGAAACAAAAGCAGAACATATAAAAGAATTAGAAGATAAGGTAAGTGAAATGCCAACACAATTAGAAAAAGAATATGCTAGAGGAAAAAAAGAAGCATTAGTTGAAATTGAAAAGGAGAATAAATATACAATAGAGTTATTAAAGAAGGATTATGAAAATACTATAGATAGACAAAATGATAAAATAGAATCATTAAAAGAAGAGATATTAAAAGCAAATACAGAAAAGCAATCAATGCAAGAAAAATTAGATCAGGCTTATAATCAAATAAAAGAGATGGCAACTAAAACAGTAGAAGCAACAGGAGGAGTTAAAATTTTAGGAAATAATGGGAATGATACTAAAGCTTGATTTATGAAGTAATTAAGCTAAATGATGTTAACTTGAAATAAATTATGTCATATATTAAAATTTTAAATTTAACAAATCTCAGTTTTGCTTTATTTTGTTAGCATTACTGAGATTTTTGAAAATTTGTAAAGTTTTTTAATTGTTTTTAGTAAATGTTTTATTTATATAAATTCTGTAATATGACTAAACATAAAAAATATAAAATTATTGTAATATAAAAAAATATATGATATATTATACAAAAAAGTAAGGAGTGATATGAATGATAGCAATAGGAGCAGACCATGGAGGATATAAATTAAAAGAAGAAATAAAAAAATATTTTGAAGAAAAAGGAATAGAGTACAAAGACTTTGGAACTTTTGATGAAGAAAGAACAGATTATCCAATA
>CANQTJ010000159.1 GCA_947626705.1 uncultured Clostridia bacterium
AAATTTGAAAGAATTGTATCTAATATATAATCTCTTGTTGCTGGATCTACACCACCTAAAGGCTCATCTAATATATATAGTTCGGCATTTCTACTCATAACTAAAATTAGTTGTAACTTCTCTTGCATTCCTTTTGACATTTTATTAACCCTAGAATTTATATCTAAATCTTCAACATAGAAATATGCTGTTTTAGAAATCCAAAATATTTTAAAAGATAAAGATAAAAATGAAGTTCAAGCATTTGTAAATTTTTTCAAAAATTTTTCAGAATTCTTATCTAAAATATGTAAGTGATAAATTTAAAAATAGTACCTTGAAGTTAGGTACTATTTTATTTCTTTTTTATTATACAATTTACTTTTCTCTTCTAAAAATTTAAAATTACATGATCTTTTAGAAACATTAGATTTTGGATTATTTATTTTTTCATTATATAACTTCATTGCATTTTTTTTAATTTTTTCCATTTTATTATTAATTAAATTTAATTCAAAATTAAGAAATGCTATATATAATGATTTTTCTTTATCATTAGTAAAGTCTCTATATTGTTCTATATCTTTATATTTTAATTCTTTAATATTGTTATCAGATATTGGAATCATATTATTAAGATTTAAAACACCTATTATTTTATCATCTTGCTTTATCTTTATAAAATCCATACCTTCTTTTATTTTATAATGTTTTTCCTTTGCAGAAGATATTGGTACATAATAATTAAACTCATTTATAGTTATTAATATTCCTATATATGGTTTTAATTTTTTATTATAATCAATAATTTCTACTTTCTCATCAAATTTTCTTAAATATTCTACATATTCTTTATCTGCTATATACCACTTTAATTTATTTTCTTTCATTTTTCGCTCCATATAAAAAATCAGATGGTAAAGTTTCCCTTACCATCTCTTTTATATCCATTTTTTACTGGAATGGTAAAACCGCTTTATATGCCTATTTTTTACTGGAATAGTAAAACCACTTTATATGCCCATTTTTTACTGGAATGGTAAAACCGCTTTTATAATAACTGTAAATAAGTTATCTTGTATTATTATATTAATTATAATACTTTTTTATTCCTTTTGTCAATAGTTGTATTGTGCTTTTTCCTAAATGATTTTTTATCTTAGTAATATAAATATTTCATGATTCTTAAATTTCAAATATTTATTTTTTTAGCTTAAAATCATTTATATTTTGGTTAAAAACAAAAAATATTATTTTGCAACTTCTAAAGTTTTTGATATGCCATTTTCAATTTGTTTAATATATTTTTGATATTTTTCTTCTAATTGTTTGCAAGAAATATTTATAATCTCATCTCCAGCACATATTTTTACTGTATCTAATTTAACTTTCTTTGACATTCCTAGCATTACAATTACCAAACACATCTTTTCAATTACAACTTTTCCGAAGTCCACTAAATTTTCATTTTTATTTTCTTTTGCAATTTCATTAATTAGTTTAATGTATAATTTATCTCCTAATAAATCTTTTGCTATATTAGCATAATTAATTTTTTCCATAATATTAATCCTCCTTTTTTGATTTTATACTAATATTGTAATATCATTTTCTATAATTTTACAAGCTCAAAAAAAATTTTTTTAAAATTGCCTTTAAACATAGAAAAATACACCATTTGATACATTTTTCTATGTTTAAAAAAATAAAAAAATAGGAGCTTCTAATAAAATATTGCTCCTATTTTTAAATTTTAAGCTGCTTTAAGCACTTCATTTTCCCATCTTTTTATAAATCTTTTATGACTTATATTGGGTAAATTATTATTTTTTATTCTACTTTGAACAACTTTTCCGTTAATTACTTCTATTGCTACAAGTGATTTTTTAGGTTCTTTTTATAAAAGAATTTTTAGAAATATTTTTGTAAAATCTTAAGTTTAGTTTTGTAATTTTAATTATTACTTATTTTAAAATTTCTATTTCAAAACTGCCTCTCTCTCCTACTTTCTAATTTTTAATTAATTTTTCAAAAATTAATGATGTTGGTAAAAAAACATTACCAACATCTTAACAAATTATTATTTATCAGTTATTTTGTAGGGTAAAATACATTTTTCAAATTTTATCAAGTCAATACTTATCTCTTCCTTGTTTTTTAACTTATAAATGTCATATACATCATTATATATAACTACAAATGCAGATAATAAACAAAGTGCAAAAATCAAAAAATTAGTTAATATTAAAAAACCCATACTAATCCTCCTTAAAATAATAATTTTACAATAGTTGCTATATGAACCTGATTGTAAAACAGGTTCATAAAAATTTAGTTAGCATATTAGCTAATGTATAGGTATTATACTATATTTTATATATAATTTCAACTTATATATAATTTTTATTTGCTTGAAAAATTAAATTTAACCTAAGAGTTTTGTGCAATTTGGATTGTTATTTGTTTGATAATATATTTATTAATCTAACATTTTTATATATTTTTTCTCTTCCTATTTTTTCGGATTCTAAAAGTCCGACTTCTTCTAACTGATTTAAGTAAGATGTTGCAGTTAATCTTGTGACTCCACAAGCTTTTTCAATATAAGCAATTTTAGTATAAACTTCATAAAACAAACTTTCTAATATCTCTTTTGAATATATTTTAGGTAGTTTTGCTTTAAATTCTTCTTTATAATCTTTTATTTCATTTTGAATATTTTCTATTAATTTAATTGTTTCTATAGATGTAATTTCAATTCCTTTTAAAATATATA
>CANQTJ010000160.1 GCA_947626705.1 uncultured Clostridia bacterium
GTGCAGAATTTAAAGGTGGAAGATATCAAGAAAGACTAAAGATGTTAGAAGAAATAGAAATGAATAATATGAAATAAAAATTGGAGGAATATATATGTGGGGAAACATAGCAATAGCATTTATATTAGCATTTGTAGTAACACTTGTAACTACACCATATACAATAAAAATTGCCAATAAGATAGGAGCTGTAAGTGAAGAAAAAGATGGAAGAAGAGCTCATAGAAGAACTATGCCCAAATTTGGTGGACCAGCAGTAATATTAGGATTTCTTGTTTCAACTGTATATTTACTAATTGTTATGAGTATAGAAAATTCAATAAATTTATTTGGAATTCAAGAATATTGGAAAAAGCTATTGGGATTTCTATTAGGAATATTAGTAATATCAGCATTTTGTATAGTTGATGACATAAAAACTATAAAACCATTAACAAAATTGATGGGACAACTGTTAGGAGCTATAATAGTAACAATGTCAGGAATAAGGATAGAAGGTATAACACTTCCACTTATAAATTTACCTCAAATTCATGAAATAACATCTGTTTTAATTACAATAGTTTGGATAATTGGAGTAACAAATGCAATAAATTTAATAGATGGATTAGATGGATTGTCGTCAGGAATTTCAGTAATATCAGCTATATCTTTATTAGTAATATTTGTATTAAATGGTTCATCATTAATATCAATTGTATTAATAACAGCATTAGCAGGTGCATTAGTTGGTTTTCTACCGTTTAATTTTACACCAGCTAAAACGTTTATAGGAGATACAGGGTCAAATTTTTTAGGATTTTCTTTGGCAGTTATTTCAATTTTGGGTTCTGCTAAAACATATACAGCAGCGGTAATTGTATTGCCATTGATAGTTTTAGGTTTACCTATTTTTGACACTGTTTGGGCTATAATAAGAAGACTTATAAAAGGAAAATCAATAAAAGCAGTTTTTAAAGCGGATAAAGGGCATTTACATCATAAGTTAGTTGCAAGAGGATTTAGTCAAAAACAGGCTGTGTTAATTTTATATGGAATAAGTGCAATATTTGGTATGTTTGCTGTAATATTGTGTGATAGTGGAATTTGGAAGGCTTTATCTTTTTTATTAATTGTTTTAGTTGCTATTGTAGCTGGATATAAAAATCTTGCGATAGAAAGAACTGGAAATGAACAATATGAATGTACACAGTGTAAATATATTTATAATCCTAAATTTGGAAATGAAAAGGCTGGAATAGAAAAAGGTACAAAGTTTAGTGATTTACCAGAGGATTGGGTATGTCCAGTTTGTGGCGAAGGAAAAGAAGTTTTTCAAATACATGAGTAAAGAAAAAGGAGAAAAGTGGAAAAAGGGGGAAAAAGGGGGAAAAGGGGCCAGGCTTTAGAGGGAAATGGGGCCAGGCTTTTTATCCCTCTTTTTTAACAATTTATATTGATAAAGTAATTATAAAAAAAAGAGGGATAAAAAGCCTGGCCCCATTTCCCTCTAAAGCCTGGCCCCTTTTGCCCCTTTTTCCCCCTTTTTCCACTTTTCTCCTAAACTATACTACCTCCATTAACATGGATAACTTGACCAGTAACATATCTTGAATCATCACTAGCCAAATATAGATAAGCAGGAGCAAGTTCAAACGGTTGACCAGCACGTTTTAAAGGCACATCAGTACCAAAGATTTCCACTTCTTGAGCAGAAAAAGAAGAAGGAATTAAAGGAGTCCATATAGGACCAGGAGCAACAGCATTAACACGTATTTTTTGATCTGCTAAAGATAATGCCAAAGATTTAGTAAATACAGTTATTGCACCTTTTGTAGAAGAGTAATCAATTAGATTCTTTTTACCTTCGAAGGCAGTAATGGAAGTAGTATTAATTATACTACAATTAGCAGTTAAATAAGGAAGAACAGCTTTAGTTAAATAGAAAAAAGAAAAAATATTAGTTTCAAAAGTATCTCTTAATTGTTCGCTAGAAATATCTAAAATACTATTTTGAGGAAATTGAACAGCACAGTTATTAATTAATACATCAATTTTTCCAAAAGTATTAATAGTAGCATTTACAATATAATTTGAAAAATTTTCATCTCTTAAATCACCAGGTAATAGTAAACATTTTCTGCCATAAGATTCTACATATTGCTTTGTTAAGTTAGCATCTTCATGTTCATTATAATATGCAATTACAATATCTGCACCTTCCTTAGCAAAAAGTATGCTAATAGCACGACCAATTCCACTATCTCCTCCAGATATAATAACAGTTTTATTTTTTAATTTTGCACTAGGGATATAGTTGGGATTATCAAAAATAGGTTGAGGTGTCATTTCATATTCCATTCCTGGTTGAACATTTTGATGTTGTGCTGGAAATGTTAATGGTGTTTTGACATTTTCATCTTTATAACCTATGTAAGGTATAGTAGGATAATAATCATTCATATAAAAAATCTTCCTTTCTTGATTTGTTTAAGAGCATAATATAATGTAAGTTTAATGATTTTAAATAAAAAATCGTTCTAAAAACTAAAGTATTATATGCAAGAAAAGTTTAAAAATTACACTATTTGAAAAAAATTTTTTTATGTGTTATAATACCATAGTTACGATTAATAACAAAGAAATTAATTGACTGTAAACTGAGAAAGACCAACTATAAAAAGTCAATAGTTTTTTGAAAAAATTTTAAATTTTTTTTGAAAAGAA
>CANQTJ010000161.1 GCA_947626705.1 uncultured Clostridia bacterium
AACTTTATCAGATTATGAAAGTAAAATAGGACAATATATAGACGGAACAAGAAATGAAATAGGAACTTTTGAGTTAGATTATGATAATTTAGTTAATATAACTAGCAATTTAAGTGAAGTTAATAGTACATACGAATTTGAGAAAAATGGTCAACTGATAATTCAAATGGGTATTGATTCAAACGGATATTTTTATTCCACAATCAAACATAACAATATAGAAACTAATTGGATTAGATTTCACAATACAGGTACTGGAGGACAACAACATACAGATCACACAATTGTTAATTCAGGAGATACAATAATAGTGACACACATTAATAAATTACAAGAAGGTAAAAATATTATATTTATACCTTTTAAATAAAGAAATATTAAAAAATAGTGACTTTATTGATATTAGCAGGAATATCAATAGCTCAATTAACAGGAAATGGATTATTCGAAAATGCCAAAATAGCAAAAGAAAAAACTTAAGAAGGACAGAAAAAAGAAGATAAAACTTTATCTGATTATGAAAGCAAAATAGGACAATATATAGACGGAACAAGAAATGTAAGAGAAAATAACTATTCAACAGTTTAAAAAATTTTATTAAAAGGTTAACGAACCATAATAATAGAAGAAAAATTAAAAAAGAATACTTGAAAAGTATTTTTTTTTAGTATAAAATTGTATTATCTTAGAAAAAATGGTAAATATTATAAAAAACCAAAAATATAAAAATAAACATCTAAAAAAGATGTAAAAAATTAGGGGGAATTAAAAATGAACAAAAAAACAGTAAAAGACATTGATTTAAAAGGAAAGAAAGTATTTGTAAGATGTGACTTTAATGTACCAATGGACGAAAATCAAAACATAACAGACAATACAAGAATAGTAGCAGCTATTCCAACAATAAAATACTTATTAGAACAAAATTGCAAAATAATATTAGCATCACACTTGGGAAGACCAAAAGGAGAAGTAAAACCAGAATATTCATTAAAACCAGTAGCTAAAGAATTATCAAAACTATTAAATACAGAAGTAATTATGGCGAATGATGTAATTGGAGAAGATGCAACAAATAAAGCAAAAAATTTAAAAGAAGGAGAAATACTACTACTTGAAAATGTAAGATTTCATAGAGAAGAAACAGACAATGAACCAGAATTTGCAAAAAAATTAGCATCAATGGCAGAAATATTTGTAAATGATGCATTTGGAGCAGCACATAGAGCTCACGCATCAACAACTGGAATAGCAAATTATATACCAGGTGTATCAGGATTTTTAATTGAAAAAGAATTAACAGTATTAGGAAATGCTATAAACAATCCAGAAAGACCATTTATGGCAATACTTGGAGGAGCGAAAGTATCTGATAAAATAGGAGTAATTGACAGTTTATTAGATAAAGTAGACACATTAATGATAGGTGGAGGAATGGCATATACATTCTTTAAAGCTCAAGGATATAATGTAGGAAATTCATTATGTGAAGTGGATAAAGTAGATTTAGCAATATCAGCTATGGAAAAAGCAAAACAAAAAGGAGTAAAATTATTATTACCAGTTGATACAAAAGTAGGAAAAGAATTTAAACCAGATACAGAAAGTAAAACTGTTGCATGGACAGAAATTCCAGATGAATGGGAAGGCTTTGACATTGGACAAAAAACAATAGAAATGTTTAAAGAGGAATTAAAAAATGCAAAAACAGTAATTTGGAACGGACCATTAGGATTATTTGAATTTGACCAATTTGCAATAGGAACAAATGAAATAGCAAAAGCTTTAGCACAATTAGATGCGACAACAATAATAGGTGGAGGGGATTCTGGTGCAGCAGTAGAAAAAGCAGGTTTAGCAGATAAAATGACACATATTTCTACTGGTGGAGGAGCATCACTTGAATTCTTAGAAGGAAAAAAATTACCAGGAATTGAATGTTTACAAGATAAATAATTATAAAAAATCTGTCAAAAAGTATTATATTTTGGCAGATTTTGAAAGGAACAATATGGAATTATTAGATATATTAGATGAAGAAGGAAATGTAATAGGAACAGAAGAAAGAAAAGTAGTACATGAAAAAGGATTATGGCATATACATGTAGGTGTATGGATTATGAATCAAAAAGGAGAATTATTATTTCAAAAAAGATCTCCAAATAAAAGTATAAATCCAAACATATGGACACGTACAGGAGGACATGTAAATTCAAAAGAAACTCCACTAAAAGGTATTCAAAGAGAGGTAGAAGAAGAAATAGGAGTAAAAATATCAGAAGAAAATTTTGAATTAATTTATATAGTAAAAAATAAAGTTGATGAACATAATCATCATTTTACTTATAATTATTTTGCATTAGTAGATTATAATATTGAAGAATACACAATGCAACCAGAAGAAGTAAGTGATTTAAAATATATGACTATTGAAGAAATAGAACAGATAAAAAATAATAATGATGAGAATTATACATTTGTAAAATGGCGTAACTTTGATGAAAATATGCAATTTTTAAAGAAAAAAAGAGAATTGATTTTATCTAAAAATAATATAATATCGTAAGAAATATATTAATTAGAAAGAGGGAAATAGTTTGAAAGAAAAATTTATAAAAATAAAACAAAAATAAGAGAAAAGGGCATAGTTCCCCCTTACCCC
>CANQTJ010000162.1 GCA_947626705.1 uncultured Clostridia bacterium
TTAGCCATTATTTGAATTCTACTATTAAAAAAATTTAATTTACTCTTTAAAACATTTTAAAGTCCGCGTCTTTGTTCGTCCGCGAAAAATTGTATAGCAATTTTTCTGTGAAATGCTTTATATTATAGGAATTTCGGAGAACTTTCCTATAATATAAAAAACTACCAATATGGTAGTTCTCTTAAGTATCTAATCTTTTTTATTTATATCTTTTAATAATTCTAATTGTGAAATTAATAATGCTTCCATTTTTGCTTTATATATATTAAATTGTTTTTTTACATCTTCTAATTCTTTGCGTTTTATAAGTATTTCGTTATTTAATTCATCTACTTTTTGTTGTGCATTTAATTTTGCATCGCTTACTATTTGATCTGCTTTTTGTTTTGCTACATTTTTTACTTCTTCTGCTGTTGTTTGTGCCATAACTAGTGTATTTTGTAGTGTTGATTCTATTGTTTTATATTGAACTAAGCTGTTATTTAGTTCATCTATTTTTATTCTTAATTCATTAACTTCTTTATAAATTTTAGTGTAATCTATTGTTAGCTCATCTAAAAATTCATCTACTTCCTCTACACTATATCCGGTTCACCATTTGTTTTGCAAATCTTTTATTTTCTATATCTAAAGGTGTTAACATTTTACCCTCCCCATAAATTATATAATTTATGTTTTAACTATTCATATTATTATTTCTAAGCCATGATACTGATAATTTACTTTTCATTTCTTCTCTTGCCATTTCATTTGTTATTTCATAGTTTGATGGAGCTACTAAAAAGATTGAATTAGATACTTTTTGTATATATCCATCTAATGCATAAACTCCTCCACTAATGAAATCTACAATTCTTCTAGCAACATCTTTATTTACATATTCCAAATTTACTATTACTGATTTTTTTTCTTTTAAAAAACTACATATTTCATCTGATTGTTCAAATGTTGTAGGTTGTGATATAACCATTTTTATTGCTTGATTTTGTGTTTGTGGCATATTTACAACTTTATTGTTTTTTCTTCCAAATAGTTTTCTATCTTCTACTTCTTCCTCTTCATTTTCATAATCATAAATATTTTCTTCTTCATATTCGTCTGTATCTGCTGAATCCATTCCAAATAAATCCCATACTTTGTTCATTAATGCTCCTGACATAAAAAAACCTCCTAAAATATTAATACTCACTTTATTATCTTTTTTATAAGTATCTACTTTTTTTTTAATAAAGTCAATACTTTTTTGTAAATGTAATAAACATTTAATTTATTTGTAATATTTTTGTAATATTTTCAAATTAATATAATCACTATTCTGCTTTACTTAAATCTGGATTTAATATTAATTCATCATAGATTGATATTTTTCTCATTGTGTTAATATCGCTATTTAATGCCTCCATCTCTTTTAATTCTTCTGCATCATAATTATCAACTATAGAATATTTATCATTTTTACTTTCTATTTTTACTAATATTTTATTTAAATATCCTGCTCTATTTCTAACAACATAATTTAATCCATTTTCTTCAACTATTGCTTGATTTGGTACTTTTAGTCCTGTGTTGCTCCACCATATTAAATCAAATGAGATTTTTCTATAATTTGCTAATTCGCTTATTTGTTTATTAATTTCTAAAATTATTAATGTATCTTCTTCATTTTCTTGTGATATATAATTTATTTTTGCATCTATTACCTTATTATTTGACAATCTAATTTGTACCTTTTTATCTATAGATGTATTTTTTGCTTCTTCTGAATTTGTTATTGTCGCTATATAGCATTTTGAATTGTCTATTATTTTACCACATTCATCATTAGTCGCAATTAATTGTCCGGTTTTTAATTTTAAATTTTCTAAAAAGTCTTTACTTATTGATGAAAAATTATTTGGTGTTAATGTTTCTTCTAATCCATCTACTTTATATGACACTATTCCACTTATTGGTGCATTTATATACTCTGCTCCTGAATTTAATTGTTCTTCTAAATTTGTTCTTTGATCATATAATTGTTTTAAGTATGTTCCTGCTGCACTTGTTTCACCTGATAGTTTTGATTTTTTTGTTATTAAATCATTTATTTGTTTTTTGTACTCTGTTAATTTTGATATGTCTGTTATTTTATTTAATATTTCTATTTGTTTATCTAACTGATTTTCTAATAGCTTTACATCTGAAGGAAACATTCTTTCTTGTCCTTTTATGGCTTCTTGTATTTTATTATCTAATTCTGAAATTTGTTTTTTTAGTTGTTCCTCATTTTTACTATAATATCTATATATGGAATCTCCTTTTGCTGTTTTCTCTCCTTCATTTTTTATTTGCTCCATTCCATTTTTATAATTATTACCTTTTACAACAAGTTCATCTCGTATAACATACCCTATATTAGTTTCCTGCAAATACAAAGTTCCATTTTCTACTGTAACTTTATCTGTTGGTTGTTTTACTAATAAATACACTGCATAAATTAAATATATTAATATTAAGAAAAACGCTATATATATAATTATTTTTTTACTATCACTTTTTCCTTTTTTTCTCAATTAAATCCTCTTCCTTGTATAATATATTTAGGTTTTTAATTAAGGTTTTACCTATAAACCTATTGCCACTATAAGAATATTTTTATAT
>CANQTJ010000163.1 GCA_947626705.1 uncultured Clostridia bacterium
TTTATCAAAGAGCGTATGATAAAGTAATACATGATATAGCAATTCAAAATTTACCAGTAATTATGTGTGTAGATAGAGCAGGAGTTGTAGGAGCTGATGGAGAAACACATCAGGGAACTTTAGATATGGCATTTTTTAGATTAGTTCCTAATTTAACAATTATGGCACCAAAAAACTTTAATGAATTAGAGGATATGTTAGAATTTGCGATAAATTTAAATAAACCAGTTGTTATAAGATATCCACGAGGTGGAGAAGATGAAAAAATCAAATTTGAAAAAAATGACAAAATAGAATTTGGAAAAGCAGAGATACTAAGAGAAGGTAAAGATATAAGTATAATAGCAATAGGAAAAAGAGTTGCAAAAGCAATAGAATTAGCAGGAAATTATAAAGAAGAAGGAATTGAAGCAGAAGTAATAAATGCAAGGTTTTTAAAACCATTAGATACAAACACAATAAAAAAATCAATAGAAAAAACTAAAAAAGTTATAACGATGGAAGATGGAACAAAAATAAATGGACTAGGAACAGCTATAGAGGAATTAATAGTAGAAGAAAAGTTACAGGGAATACAAATCAAAAAAAATGCCTGGCCAGATAAATTTATAAAACACGGAACAGTAGAAGAATTAGAAGAAATATATAAGCAAAATGAGGGGTTTTAAAAATATTTATAAATATGTTTAAATTTTTATAAATATAAATTACAATGTTTTATATAAGTATTAAGACAATAAAAAATAGGAGTAAAGTAATGCAAAAACAAGAAATTTTAAGTGATTATAAAAAGCAAGAAGATAAAATATTACTAGCACAGGTTTTAGACAAAATTAAATTTTGTAAACAAAGAGAAAAAATAGAATATACAGATTTTTTGGATATGTATCAAATTTCTTTAGTAAAAAGTTTTATGAAAAAAATACAATTTGAAAGTTATATTTTATTTGGAGGATATGAGAATGCAGAAAGGAATATACTTATAATATATCCAGAAAAATATAGTATTAATATGATAGAAAAAAATTATCCCAAAATTATAAAAGCAATAAGAATAAATTTAAGTGATGAAGAAAAAGGGAAATACTCTCATAGAAACTATTTAGGTGGAATTGTTAAACTAGGAATAAAAAGAGAAAAGGTAGGAGATATTTTAGTTTCTGATGATGGAGCAGATATCTTGGTAAAAGAAGAAACAGCTGGAACATTAAAACAGCAATTAGGTACTCTTACAAGATTTGAAAATTCAAACTTTGCAATTATAGAAATACAAGACATAAGGAAAACAGAAATAAAAGTTGAAGAATTAAAAATAATTGTTCCTTCACTAAGACTTGATAACTTTGTTTCAGATTTAGCTAAAACTTCTAGAAGTAAAGCAGTTCAAATTATAGATAGTGAAAGAGTTTTTATAAATGGACAGAATGAGATGAAAGCTTCTAAACAAATAAAGCTTGGGGATATTATTACTATTAGAGGAAAGGGAAGATTTGTTATTAAAGAGTTTTCAGGAACAACTAGAAGTGGAAGAATGGTTATAATTATTGAAAAATATGTATAAAAATATGTATTATATAATCATAGAAGATATTATTGGGGAACGATATATGCTTATAAAATCAAAATAGCACTACAAAAATAAAATGTGATATTATTAATTTTATAGTAATAACTGTAGTAAATAGGAGTAACAAATTATGCAATTAGAAGATTTAAAAGATGAATATGATAAATTACAAATAAAATATGGAGCAAAAGAATTAACATCTATATATAATGGTGGATGTACTAATAATCCGGATATTTGCTTTGTTTTTATGAATCCTACAGGAAGAAATATCGCATCAGATCCTAATTGGAAAGGCAGAAGATCTCCATGGATAGGAACTAAAAATATATGGAAATTATTTTATAGAATAGGATTACTTGATGAAAAAATATATGAGAGTATTATGGAAAAAAAACCAAAAGAATGGAATGAAGAATTTGCAGATTTAGTATATGAAAATGTAGAAAAACATAAGTATTTTATAACTAATTTAGGAAAGTGTACACAAGTAGATGCAAGGGTATTGCCTAATTTTGTGTTTAATGAATACTTAGATTTATTGTGCAAGGAAATAGAAATAATTAATCCTAAAATAATTATAACTTTCGGAAATCAAGTTAGTTCTATTATATTAAATGAAAACATTTCTGTATCAAAATGTAGAAAACAAAATTTTTCTAAAAACGTTGCGGGAAAAGAATATAAAGTATATCCAGTTTACTATCCTATTGGAAATGGAATGATGAATATAGAAAAAGCAATAGAAGATATTAAATTTATTATACAAGAATAATTTTTATGGCAGATAATTTATCTGTCCTTTTTATGTATAATTGAAAAATTTATAGGCATATAAAAAAATAAAATTTTTATTAATTATTTAACTTAATAAAAAAAGATGAAGGGAGAAAAACAAATGGAAAAACAAAGAAAAAACACAAGAAGAAACAAAGGTATTACATTAATCGCGTTGGTAATAACAACCATATTCTCTTATGACGAAAAATTAAAAAGTAGTAATAACAATGGTTTCCTCCTACAAACAATTTAG
>CANQTJ010000164.1 GCA_947626705.1 uncultured Clostridia bacterium
TCGATAATTATGACCTACAACACAGAAATTTCCAACTTCATTTGGTTCTGAGCCATGATATTTACATGGTGATATTTTTAATAATTCTTCTGTTTCTTCTAAACTTCCTGTTTCTCCTTGAATTATAGGGTATATTAAATTTATTTTTGGTATTTCTATTGTTGCTATTGTTTTATACTTATAACCACTTGCAGAAGTATTAGTTTGTGCTTGTTGATTAACTTCTGCTACACTTGGTGCACTTTCTTCTGCAATATTATTATAATCTTCTTGCGTTCCATCTAATACTACTAATAATATATCATCTTGTGCTATTGTCTTATCTTCAGCATTATTTATTGATTGTTGCATTTCTGTTAAAATTTCTTGTGATACTTCCTCACTTTTATTTCTATCATATTCTGCATATATATATAAAGATGTTAGAATACAAACTAAAAATATAGATATAATAAAATCAAATTTATATACTTTCTTTTTTCTTTTTAATTCTGGCGTTATATACAATTTTTCTGTTACTAATATTTGATTCATTCTAACCTCCTTATCTTATTTTGTTTTATTTTCTTTTATTTATATTCTCTAAGTTTAAAAGATAATTTATAATAAATACTTCTATCCTTTTAATTATAACATAAATAATCATTTTTTTAAATATTTATTTATAAAATATTTGAAATTTTTTCAAATTCTTCTATTGTTAATTCTTCAGGTCTTATGTTCTCTTTTAAATTTAATTTTTTTAATATTTCTATTCCCTGTTGTTTATTTTCAAATATTTTATTATTTGTTAATGAATTTAATAATGTTTTTCTTTTTTGCATAAAAGCGTTTTTTATAATTTTAAACATTTTTTCTTTATCTTTTGGCCTTACAATTGGTTCTTTTCTTATGTTTAACTTTATTACTTTAGATGTAACTTCTGGTTCTGGTATAAAAGAATTCTTTGATACTTCTAATACATCTTGAGATGTTGCATAATAATATACAGAATATGTTATCGCTCCTGTATTTTTTTGTCCTGGTATAGCAATTAGTCTTTCTGCTACTTCTTTTTGTATCATAACTGTAATACTTTCTAAGTCTAGTTCTTCTTCAAGCAATTTCATTATTATTGGCGTTGTTATGTAATATGGTAAATTTGCAACTACTTTAACATTTGTAATATTGTTATTTTCTTTTTCTTCTCTGATTATATTATTTAAATCTACTTTTAATATATCATTATTGATTATTTGAAAATTATTATATAATGAAAATCTATCTTCCAATATTTTTAACATTTTATTATCTAATTCAATACATATTACTTTTTTTGCTTTTTCTAATAAATATTTTGTTAATGTTCCCAATCCTGGTCCAATTTCTATTACTAAATCTTGTTTTGTTATTTGGCTACAATTTACTATTTCATGTATTACTTGTTCATTTATTAAAAAGTTTTGACCTAAATTTTTATTTGCTTTTATATCGTATTTTTTCATTATAAATTTTGTTTCTTCTAAAATATTCTCCATCTTTTTCCTTACTTTCTCTAATATTTGATTTATTAATATTTTATCATAAGAAATCAGCATTGTCCACAAAATAAATAAATACTTGTATCTGTTGATATTTAAAGATTTAACTGGTTACTTGTGAGTAAACTTTTGTGCTTTTAGATGTATAAAATTCTATAAAATTTTCTCTACTAGTATCACACTAGTATCATTTTATCCTTTTATGTAATATTTTTGTTTTTGTAAATGTTAAAATAAAACTGGTAAAAAAAATCCAAATAAAATTGATAAAGTCCTATAAATTTAGAATATTGGGTCTTCTATACATAAAAAGATTGGGGTATCTATATTAATAGATACCCCGTTCTAATTTTGTTACAACAAAATTACTTTTTCATTTTACAATAAAGTTAATAATTTTGTCAGGAACGAAAATCACTTTCTTGATTTTGCGTCCGTTGAGCTTTGCATTAACGTAGTCCATGGCCATTTCCTGAATTTCTTCCTTTCTGATATCTTTCTTGACATTCAACACGGTGATATTCTTGGAGTTAATCTGAACCGGAATATTGATATTTGCATACATTCCGATTTTTTCATCAACTTCAGGCCATTTTTCCTTGAAAATGCTACATGTATGTCCTAAAGATTTCCAGTAGTATTCGGCCAAGTGCGGAGCTTCTGGAGCCATCAGCTTAGTCACCTTTTCCATGACATCGATAAGAATCTTAGAATTTCTGCCAGTGTCGAGATAGAATCTAATGTTGCTGAACAGCTCCATCATTCTTGCGATTGTTGTGTTAAACTGGAAGGTGTCAAAACCGTTGGTAACTTTATAAATAGTGGAATTCACTGCAATCAAAAGCTTAATTTCCTCATCTTCGCAAATATCTTCAAACTTCTCAATTCTCAAGTATTTCTCGAAAATCCTGTCGACTCTGTCGTAATACTTCTGAATCGATGCAATGCCACTTTCAGACCATGGACCACCATCAATGTAGTTGAAGCCAAACATCAAGTAGGTTCTGAATACATCAGAACCGAACTTATCAATGTACTCATCCGGAGAAACAGTG
>CANQTJ010000165.1 GCA_947626705.1 uncultured Clostridia bacterium
ACGTACGGTGGTGTGAGAGGGGAGAAATTCACTAAGAATTATCCTCTACTCGATTTTTTTATATAAATCAAAAAAACTACTTTTATACTTTTTAAATTAATGATATAATATCAATGAATTATAAAATAATAAAACAATAAAAATAAGAAAAAGACGAAAGGAATGAAAATATAAATGAAGAAAAACAAAGGAATAACAATGATTGCACTAGTTTTAACTATAATGGTATTATTAATATTAGCCTCAATATCAATAGGAACTGGAAATAATGTAATACAACAATCAAAAATAGAAAACTTAAAAACAAATATGCTACTAATAAGAGCAAAAGGGAAGGAATATGTAGAAAAAGCAAACTTTGAATTAGGTACAGATATAGACAAAGTAGAAGAAACAGAAAAAAGTAAAAGAGTTGCAACAGCAAAAGGAGAATTAAAAGGACAAGAGATCAATGATGGAAGTATTTTTGAAGGAAACTTAAATATAACAGAAGAAAATATAAATAGTGATAACGCACAGTATATATATTATTATAAGATAACAACTCAAGATTTAATAAATATAGGAATTGTAAATGTAGATTCAGATCAAAAAAATGGATGGTATATTATAAAATATAATTTAAAAAATGCAACAGTAGAAGTATATAATACACTAGGTGTTAAAAGTGGAGAAACACAATATTACTCATTAAGTGATATACAGAATTTATAAGGCTTACAATATAAAAGTAAATAGGATAACACAATTTAATAAAATAACTGATAATTAATATATTAAAATTTATGAAAAATATTATATAATAATGAAATATAACGTTATATATATAAAGGGAATAGGTAAAAAATGAAAGAAAAAGAAATAGAAAGACTGACGAATTTGAAACAAATTGAAAAGGAGTTACATAATAAAGGATTTAATAAAATATGTGGAATAGATGAAGCGGGAAGAGGCCCTTTAGCAGGACCAGTTGTAATAGCTGGTGTAATAATGCCAGAAGAATCTATGATAGAGGGAGTAAATGATTCAAAGAAGGTTTCAGAGAAGAAGAGAGAATTATTATATGACAAGATTATTGAAGAAGCAGAAAGTTATTCAGTAGCGATAATAGGGCAAGATGTAATTGATGATATAAATATATTAAATGCTACAAAGCAGGGGGTAACTAATGTAGTAAAGGGATTAGATTTAAGACCAGATTTAATAATAATTGATGCATTACAACATATTGATACAGATGGAGTTCTATATGATTCAATAGTTAAAGGAGATGCAAAATGTTATTCAATAGCTGCTGCTTCAATTATTGCAAAAGTTACAAGAGATAGAATTATGAGAGAATGGGATAAAGTTTATCCACAATATGGATTTATTCAGCATAAAGGATATGGTACAGCAAAACATATACAAGCAATTAAAGAGTATGGTTTATGTCCAATACATAGAAGAAGCTTTACTAAAAATTTTGTATAATATTTTTTAGTAAATTATTTGAATTAATAATTAAATTTTATATAGTATAAATAGAAAAATCACTGGTTGCTTTTATACAACCAGTGATGTGCAAGGGATCAATACTACTAATCCCAATCAAAATCTGCATCACATTCTTCCTGTATAACAGAAGAGATAAAAATTAATGCAATGCAGAAAATGATTCCACTTGCGACTGCTAAAATAGCTTTCCGCATAGAAGTACCTCTCTTTCATAAATGATAATATAAGTATATCATAAAAAAGTAGATAAAGGAAGTGTTTTTATGAATATTTTAGAAATTATAGAGAAAAAAAGAGATAAAAAAGAATTAACAAAAGAGGAAATTGAATACTTTATAAAAGAATATGTAAGCAATAATATTGCAGATTATCAGGCTTCTGCTTTAGTTATGGCTATATATTTAAATGGAATGACAAAAGAAGAAACTACGAATTTAACTTTAGCTATGGCACATTCAGGAGAAATATTAGATTTATCTAGATTGAATAAGACAATAGTAGATAAACATTCAACAGGTGGAGTTGGAGATAAAGTATCAATATGTTTATTACCACTTGTTGCATCATTAGGAGTTCCTGTTGCAAAAATGTCAGGTAGAGGTTTAGGGTTTACAGGCGGAACTGTAGATAAAATGCAAGCAATACCTGGATATAAAACAGAAATAGATATGCAAGATTTTATAAAGAGTGTAGAGAAGATTGGTATAAGTATGATTTCACAAACAATGAATTTAGCACCGGCTGATAAAAAGTTATATGCTTTAAGAGATTGCATTTCATGTGTTGATAATATTTCACTAATTGCGTCTAGTATAATGAGTAAAAAAATAGCCAGTGGAGCGGAAAAAATAGTATTAGAAGTAACAGTTGGTAAAGGTTCGTTTATGAAAAAAATTGAAGATGCTAAAAAACTTGCAAATGAAATGATACAAATAGGGAATTTAGTAAATAAGCAAGTTGTATGTATTTTAACAAATATGGATGAACCATTAGGTTATGCAATAGGAAATAATTTAGAAGTAATAGAA